>JAYRIK010000284.1:0-2029 GCA_041906865.1 Candidatus Auribacterota bacterium | reverse complement strand
CTAGCCCATTTTGAGTGTACAGATGTTAAATGAAAATGTGTGGCCCTAACAACAGACTTCATATTAACTACCTTATTGTATGTTGTCAACTGTTTTTGTGTAGCTTTTAAGGAAAGCCTTTTCTTTAAATGTGATGGATACCAACTCCAAGACTTCATTTAAATCATCTTCTGTGCCATTGAATGAGGTAATGATTCTATCTTTTAATTCTGAAAGCTCCACAGCTAGTCCTCTCAACATTGATGGAAGCCAGATACTCCGACTCTACAAAGTCGTGTCCCGAAAGAAACTGGTCGTGAATTGGGAGTAGCTCCAAGTCTCCCCTCAAGACCTTATGGGTGTTAAAAATTTTTCCGAACATCCAATTCATTAAATCACTATTAAACAAATCGCAAATGGTTTTCATTGAAACAGGAAAGTCCTCTTCATTAATAAGTATATTTGCGCTGTTTATAACAAACCTTGAATCGGTGTCATAAAAAAAACACAGATTCGATGAAATAAATTTGTAGATTAGCTTTTCGCGTGCTTCGTATAGGCTCATTGGGGCGACTTGTTGATACGGTGAAAAATCTTTTGGAATATAGCTTGATGCTGGCTTCAGTCCATTTCTTGTTATATCAGAGCCTTTGTAGACTGGAATAAGGCCATCTCTGAAGCTGCTCTCCATATATTTTTTATTATTTCCAGTAACTATACCAAGCCCCCATCTTGCTCGCCCACTAAGTGTTATATGTGGGATTGAGTAGATGTGTTCTATTACTTCTGCATCTTCCGCTGTACATGAGATGTTGAAAATTGACTTGGGATTTTTATGAAATGAAATCCCATTCCTTTTAAAAACCTTCTTTTCGTAAGTGCAGTCTATTGAGCTATGAAGATTGCAACTCTTCTTGCGGAGAACTATTCCGACCGCGCCAGTAACAAGACCCTTGAACGGTTTACCATAATGAGATAGTCGCTCAATTTGGAAAGAAAGCGCCGACACTCTTGCGTATTCGTAGGTCGCTACATTAAAAAATGACTCTGGCAGCAATAACCCCAAAGTACCACCTGGATTTAATGAGTTTATACAAGAGAAATAAAACAGCGAGCAAGTATCAAGACTGCTGCCAGCCTTTAGTATTTGGCTTATTAACTCTTTCTCAGTTTTTTCAATTTTTTTACCCCAAGGTGGATTGGTGAAAATACAATCATAATTGCCAGAATTCTTTGAAATTGACAGCTGGAGAAAGTCGGCGCATTTTATGTTTTCACTTTTATAACCTGTTTTTTCGTGGATTCTTCTTTTTGCGATTTCCACTGCTACAGGATCGACATCAAAACCAAATATATTTTCAGGTTTAAATCCGATCTCTAGTGCCCGTATTAGGAAGTTCCCTGAGCCGCAGCATGGGTCACAGAAGGTTTCATTTCCGGTAAGTTCATTTTTTAACGACAGCAGGTCATTAACAATATCATTAGGTGTGTAATAAATTCCTTCTTTATTCCTATAAGAATCTGAAAGGCTGCTTTCATAGCATTCCCCAATAGACTCCAAAGATTCACTTTCAGATTTGGTCTTTTCCAAGAACTCATCTGCAACAGATTCATGGTTATGGGTGTCTTTTTTTGACTTATTTGCTCTCTGATTGAGCTTCTCTACCCCTGATATGTTGTTTTTAAAATTTTCTAGCGAATCTCTTGAAACTTGACCTTTTGACACGACCTTCAAGTAGCCGGTCTTAATCCAGTTTCTTACAGTGGCACCAGACACTCCAAGAATCTTTGCGCTATCTTTGATGCTAACGCATTCTGAAGTTTGGTCATCAAAGAGAGATTTCTGTCCATCAGTCATTCTTTTCTCCTTTTCAATAAAAAATATGCTGCTTAATCTTTAATCTAGGCGTCATCTTCCTAGCCCAAGAGGGTTTCACTTTTAGATTATGGAAGTGTGTAGCTCCCTCAACAACTGGCTTCATCTTAGACACAAACCGATATGTTGTCAACTCTTTTTTGGAAGGGTGAGGAAATATCTCAATATCCTTTG
>JAYRIK010000283.1:0-2069 GCA_041906865.1 Candidatus Auribacterota bacterium | reverse complement strand
TTTGGGAAAGGTGAAAAAACAAGATACCTCTACCTAGACAAGGCAAACAAATTCCATGAAGCCTTAATTGAAGAAATTGATTTGTATATTGATGAAAAAAAGCTAAAGAGAAGTGAATACATCTTTTCAAGTCAAAAAAAGTTTAGCCAACCCATGTCCAGAAAGACGCTGACGAAGTTAATCAAAGAAGCCGGAAAAAGAGCTGGAATCGATAGAAAAATCAGCCCTCATTGGTTCAGACACTCAAATGCGACACACTCACTAAAAGCGGGTGCTGATATTAGTCTAGTTCAAAAAAGCCTAGGACACTCTTCAATATTATCAACACAGGTCTATCTTCACCTTGTTGATGAAGAGTCGAATTCAAAGTTTCTGAGTGGGTTGTAATGGTCCGGCAACGAGGATTCTATTGCTATCATCAGTGAGTTTTTGTACTAAAGAACAGTATTTTCAAGTGAAGGAGTTTTTATGGATAAAAGAATTGGATTATTGAAATTTGACAAAAGCACCGAAAGATTTTCAATTGTTTTTGATAACAACATCTATGATAGCATCGAGTTGCGTTCAGGAATGGTTGTTTTTGTCAATATGCTTGGCTGGAAAAGATGTCGTATTGAATTTGATGGCAATAATAACTGCTACTATGGTTTAGGTCTACCGGCTCCACTTAAAGACAACCTTCAGGCAAGTTTCCACAACCAAACATAAATTCAACTACATTAGGAATTACATTAGTAGTTTTGCCTTCTATTTTTAAATATATTTCGATTTCAGAAAACTGAATAGGATCTGATTTCATATTAAGTAGTAAATAAAAACAGAGACTTTTATTTACGCAGTCCTGCTTAAATTTGAAATCTCACCTTTTTCTGAAATCAAAATATTCCCTTCCATAGAAAATAAATCATTCACAGAAATAACCCTTATTTGATAAATAATTTAAACAATCATCTAAGGATCCTTAGCAGGAGTTATGAATATTTTCATCACTCTCTGTTAAATCGGAAAATCCTCGAACTAGTTCTGCATTCATAAAAACTCCTTTCCAAATAAATGGAAAAGAGCTTTATATTTTTTGTTTTTCTCAAATGGTGCCAGCCAAAAGTCCGTTATACAGTTTCTAAACATAAAGACCGATATTTCTCCTTGAAAGAGGAGAACCGCCGATGAGATTTCTATCTTTAATTTTAGTATGTGGATTATTGTCAGCTTGTGCGACTTCGTATCAGCCACAAGGATATTCAGGCGGATATACGGATATCAAACTGGGAAAAGATATTTATCAAGTTTCTTTTAAGGGGAACGGATACACAGGAAGCGAGCGAGTGAATAGATTTTTTCTTCGACGTTGTGCGGAACTGACTCAACAACAAGGATACGAATACTTCGCCTTAGTAAATCAAGAAGCAGAAGCGAACCAACAAATCACGGGAACAAATTATAACGGAACGGCCACTTCAAATTATGGTGGCGGATACAATTACAGCGGGACAATGAACACCACAACAATCACAAGACACGGTAGGACAGGTGTGATAAAACTTTTTAAAGAAGGAACTCAACCGACCGTGGCTTATGAGGCCAAGGAAATCTTGAACGGTTTTCAAGGTGAATAGTCTTTCTCAATGCCTTTTATATTGATTTTAAAAGAGAATATAAGCCGCCTTCTAAGTGGCTGTATTCATTAAATTTCTCAAGCCACGTTTTCTACTCCAAGTAATAAAATAGATTTACATATATATTCAAAAGCATACTAAAAAACAAACTGGAGGTAAATGATGTATTAAAATGAAAAAATTAAAGAATAAGTCAGGACCTTCCGATAGGAAGGCATGAAAAAATTCAGTATTCTCACTATGGAAGGATTTTTATATTCGTATGCTGTGGCATCTTTGTTTTCTCTAGGAATGTTTGTTTTTTCAAAAAAAGAAGAAATGAATAAAGAAGAGATTGCAAAAAGAGAAAATTCTTCAAACATATCCATCGTGACATTGAATACAAAGATTTTTAATCCTCGAATGATCAATTTAGACTCAAATGAAATATCAAAAAATAAAACTTTTCCATAT
>JAYRIK010000282.1:0-5431 GCA_041906865.1 Candidatus Auribacterota bacterium | reverse complement strand
CAATGCATTCAGAAGACTTGATTTCCCAACATTCGGTTCTCCCATCAAAACAATTTTAAATCCCTCTTGAACTCTTTTTCGAATTTGGGCACCTTGAAGCATATTTTGAACCTTTGTATGGGCTTCTTGAACCATATGAGCATAAGTTTGAGGTTGAACTCCTTCTGGCACATAATCAGGAAAATCAATATTCGCTTCAGCTTCAACCATGACATTAAAAAGTATTTCGCGAATATGGGATAAAGCTTTTGAAAAATCTCCCTGAAGCTGACGAAGGGCATATTTTCTTTGTAATTCAGATTTGGCTTGAACCAGGTCAATCACAGCTTCAGCTTGTGAGAGATCCATACGTCCATTGAGAAAGGCACGTTTTGTAAATTCACCAGGTTCGGCAAGACGAGCCCCTTTTTCAATGCAAAGGGATAAGATCTTTTTTAAAACAAAAGGACTTCCATGGCCATAAATTTCAAAGCTTTCTTCGCCCGTATAACTTTGAGGGGCTTTCATGATGAGGGCTGTTGCCTCGTCTATCAATTCATTTTCATCAAACACTTCACCAAAATACAGATGATGAGACTGAAAAGATGACGGGAGGAGATGTTTTTTAGTTCTAAAAATTTGATCAGCAATGGCAAGGGTTTGAGGTCCACTGATGCGAATGATTCCAAGTGCACCTTCTCCTGGTGCTGAGGCAATAGCCGCTATGGTGTCTTCTAAAGAGTGATTCATGAGTAGGAATATACGATGAGCTTCATATCAAATCAAGGGAAAGAGACAAAGCTCAGGAGTTGAGAATAAAATAAAAAACCGTACTGAGTTAAAAAAGAGCTTCAGCTATACCTTTAGAATGAGCACATTTTGAACAGAGAGAAAAAGGAGTTTTACAAGAAGGACAGTCTATTCTGTAAACAGCCGTATTGATTCTAATTGTTTGTCCGCATTCATAGCATTTCGTATCTTCTTTGTAAACGAATTGTCCTGAAACTCTCATAACTACTGTTGTTGCTTTGCATATAGGACATTTCCATTCAGTTTTAGTGTTAGTTCCATCAAGATAAGTTTGTGCTTGAATTGGTACACTTAGCAATGTCAGAAAGATGACCCCAAATTTTGATATGAATAGTTTCATATGCTTATGAGTTATTCTGGCTTCAAAGTCTTTGATGGTTCCTGAGCGGTTGCTTGGGTTGAAATATTCATTTCATATTTGCCACCACGCATCACGGATTTTCTTTGTCCATTCATCCATGTCTCAACATCTGAGGCTCCCTTAACTTCGAGGTAAAGGGTTTGGGATTTATCAAAGGCTTGTTCAAATTTAAGAATAGCGCCATCATTATTAGAAGAATTTCCCCACAATTTTTCACGGTCTTCATTGTAAACGTCAAGTGAAACTCTTTTTGTTTCTTCTGGAATGATTTTGATGGATACGGTGCCAGCAGAAGGAACGGAGAGTTTATAACGATCGACATCTTCTACCATCAAAAAGTTGTTTGAATAATTTTTAGCTTCGATGGGAAGGGCCTCTGCAAAAGAACTAGGAGCATCTTTCCCAGAGTCAACATCGGTAAGGTCTGTAACAGTAGCTTCAAAGCCCACGTTAAAGCCTGCAGGGGCTGTTTTATATCGAGCCATGGTTGAAAAAGATAGGCAATAGGTTTGATCTGTTGTGCTATCCATCCAAAAGTCCATCGAATAAGGTTTATAGGCGCTGACTTTATAAATTTCTTTAAAGTCGTAATGTAAAGCCTGATCCGTTTGTCCCCAAAACTGTATGGCAAGGTCCAGTAAGGCGTTGTTATCATCGAGTGTTTCTGGGCCCACTACGCCGGTGACCACAGCTTTAACTGTTAGATTTTGTGCTGCTTTGAGAGGAATGGCCACGCAATGTTTTACCTCTCCTAATTTTTCATTGGGAGAATTAGCCAAATTTTTCATAATATATTTTCCTGCTGTAATAGAAGGTGCACTTGAACAATTTGTGCCTGGGACGATTTCCTTTCCCTCAAATTCATATCCCCATTGTGTTTTTGCCCCTGTCATGGTTTGAAGCTGTTGTTGAATTTGCTTCATGCTATCTTTTAAAGCATCCGCATTTTTTGCATCATAATATTGACCGCCTGTTTCTTTGGCGATACATTCTAGTTGAGCACGAGTTTCAGCATCTACTGCGAACCCTACTGTGTTAATGACCACATTGATACCACGGGCTTTGAGTTCTTTGACGAGAGCACAAGGATCTCCTCCACAACTTTCTTTTCCATCACTTACGAGAATAATAGATTTGTTTCCGCCTTGAATCGGCATGAGGTCTTCGTTATAGGCTTGTTGTAGAGAGAAAGCAATGGGGGTGTATCCTTTGGCAACGACAGCTTGAGCTGCAGCAGCAATTTGAGCGCGGTTGTTTTCACCAAAACCAACAGCAAGAGTGCTATCCTGACATGCTTTTTCCTTCGTGCCCAAAGCATCAAAATGATCTCCATAAATTCTTAAAGCCATTTGAATGGAAGGATCTAAAGAATTTGCTAAAGAGGCGATGACTTGTTTTGCAGTTTCAATTTTAGCAACTCCTTCGACTTGTTCATTCATAGAGTTAGAAGCATCTAAAATAATTTCCGCGTAAATTTTTCCAACTTCAGGTGTATTTTCTGCCCAACTGTGCAAATTGGAAAGAAAGAAGATAGCAGCTGAAAAAATTAAAATATTTTTTTTCATGGTAAGGTCTCCTTATAAATTAGGATTTTTTCTGAATGTGATATTGCTGAAAAATGGTGATCAAAGTTGTGACAAGCCAGTACAAAATAAGACCCGCAGGAAGATTGTAAAAGAAAAATGTGAGCATAATTGGCATCATAAATTTAAGACTTTTTTGACTGGGATCGGTAGGTGTAAGCTTTTGCTGCCAGAACATCGTTGCTCCATTGATAATAGGAAGAATGTTAATGTAGAACGTGCCTATTTTAAAAAGATTATCCGCGTGAGCGAGGTCGTGTATCCAAAGGAAATGGGCTCCGCGTAGTTCGATGGAGTTCATCAGAATTTGATAAAAAGCAATAAAAATAGGAATTTGAACAAGCATGGGCAGACACCCGGCCAGAGGTTTAATATTGTGTTCCCGGTAGAGTGTCATGGTTTCTTGCTGGATTTTCTTGGGATTATCTTTGTATTTTTTTCGGATTGCGTCCAACTGGGGTTTGAGGGCCTGCATTTCCTTCATCGAACGAAGGCTGATAGAACTTAAAGGGTAGAAGAACATTTTCAATAAAATAGTGAGGAGGATAATGGCCAAACCATAATTATGAAGAAGGCCATGAAGCCAGCGAAGGGCAAAGGCAAGTCCGTGAGAAAGATTACCCCACAAACCTCCAAAGTCCATGAGATTTTCAAAATGGAATCCAAAAGATTTTAAAAGATCAAAATCTTTCGGTCCTGCATAAAGCAAAAATTTAGTCTCATTTGTTTTCCCCGGTTGAATGGAAGGAATATCTAAGCGAAGACTTGCTGTGTAATAAGTTTTAAAATTTTCTTCAACTCCTTCACTGATCAATGCACAGGCTGTTGTTTCAATCGGTTTTACAATCAGAGCAAAATATTTGCTTTTAATCGTGGCCCAAGATAATTCTTGAGGTTCCACAGTGCGTTCTTTGATTTTACGAATAGATTTTTTTAGATAAGCGCCTTCTCCACCGGCAAGAAAAGAATTGATTTCTAGGGGCCTTAAGGACATATCTAGATTTGCGGCTTGTAGAGAGCCAAGGGAAAGATCTATTCCGTGATATAAAATGATTTCTTTATCATCTTCATTAAAGATTTTTATATCCAACTCAATGGCAAATTGATTTTTGATGGTGAATTTTTTCTGAACTTTGATCTTTTGGTATTGGGCTTCGAAAGTAATGAAATCGTTTCCTTGCTCTAAAACTTGATAGGCACGAAGTGCTTCTTCTGGTAAATCTCCTAATCTAGAAATAGCCCCAAATTGAACATTGGGGTTTTGGAATTGAATAAGATTAACAGGCTCCCCTCGAATGAGTTTGCTCTGTTTCAGAGTCAGAGATTTGATGGCCCCTCTCCACGTAGAGAATGTAACTTTGACTAATTCTGATTCAAGCGTAATTTCTTGTTCTGGAGGCAGAGATGTTGTTTCTTCTAACTTCTTAACTGATTTTTCTTTTTCTTCTGCTGTTGGAGTTTGAGAAGCAGAAGTTGCTGAGGGCGTTTTTGTGTCTAGAACAGAAGATGCTTGCTGAGGTTGAACTTTTTTTGCATAAAAGTGCATGTAGCCAAAAAAGATAAGAAAAGAGAGTCCAAAGGCCAAAGCCATTCTCTTTCCTGATCCAGGATCTTGATCGCCAAACGAGGGTTGATTTCCATATTGTGCTTGTGACATGAGAGCTCCAAAAAGATTAAAAAGTTTTTAACTTAAAGTTGTTTTACTCAATAGGGTCATATCCCCCCACATGAAAGGGATGACAGCGAAAAATTCTCTTCAGTCCTAAATAAATGCCTTTGACGATTCCCTTTTTTTGAATGCCTTCGCAACAATACTCAGAGCAAGAAGGTATAAAACGACATGCAGGTCCTAAAATGGGAGAAAGGAGGGCTTGATAACATCTAATTAAAAAAAGAAGACAACGTCTCATTGAATTTGATTAAAAAATCTCCTCATTTCCTCATCTATTTTTGAAAATTCCCACTTTTCAACCCCTGCTTTTGCTGAAAAGACAAACCAATAACTGATCTTTTTCAAAAATGGCTTCTGAAGTCTGTAAGCTTCTCTCATCAATCGCCTGATACGATTTCGAACAACTGCGCCACCGATTTTTTTACTTACCACAAAGGCAGCTTTTAAAGAGGAGTCAGGCGAAGCCTTTGTATAGAAAATGATAAAATCTCCTACCCATTTTCGGCCTGTTTGAAACACCTCGCGAATATCGCTGGAACGTTTCAAATGCTCATTTTTAGAAAATGAGTAGACTCCCATGAACTTGCGCTCCGAATCTTAACTTACTGCGATGCGGGCACGTCCTTTTCGGCGACGGGCCTTAAGAACAGCTCGGCCACCTTTGCTTGCTGATCTGGCTCGAAATCCATGTTTTCTAAGTTTTTTGATGCGTGATGGCTGATACGTTCTTTTCACTGTTGAATTCCTTTCAGACGCTGTTTAGGGAAGAATAGACCCTGGAATAAAAAAGACACGAGAAGGAGCGATTATAGATAAAAAAACACAACCTGCCAACATCAAACGGCGCCCAGGCCCAAAAAGACGCTTAAAACATTTCAAATTTCCCTCCCGTTTCCACCGCTCGCTTTCGGTCTTCTGCCCTTAATCGCCTAAATTCCCATAGACTTTTGAGCGTTCCAGAGTAGAATAACCCTTCGTTCTTTTTTATTGCTTTTTTGGGGCGAAAAAACGCTGTCTTGAACCTGT
>JAYRIK010000281.1:0-3244 GCA_041906865.1 Candidatus Auribacterota bacterium | reverse complement strand
TTACCCGGACAACTTACATTCTGTAGACTTTTGAAATTACCTTTGGTAGACAGCAACAAAATTCATCAAATGGTTCAATATGAAGCGCAACAGCAAGTACCTTTCTCTTTAGATGAGGTTACTTGGGATTATGAAGTGCTGGGCAATCCAGATCCCGAACATCTTCATGTCCTACTGACCGCCTTACGTAAAGAATGGGGACAAGAACTCTTAAAATATCTTAGGACAAGAGGGATTGAAGTTGAATTGATTGCAGCCTCTCCTATTGCTTCCTATGATTGCTTATCACGAATAGTTCCAGCGACAACAGACCCTAGCGCCCTTATCAATATTGGACATCGAGCGACCAACCTCATTATCTATAACTCATCCACAGTGTGGGTTAGAACCATTCCCATTGGAGGAGATGATTTTACAAAAGAAATCAAAAAAGAAACAAAACTTGAAGCTGTAGAAACGGAAGGGATTAAAGAAGATGCTACAACTTCTGAGAATCCTAAAAATTCTTCAGCTTCAGCAGAACAAAAAATGATGGCAGCGCTTGAAACAGCCTCTAAGCGCCTCAGCACAGAACTTGCGCGATCCATTGGATTCTACAACACCCAATTCGGAGCGACTAAAATTTCAGCGGCATACATAACAGGTGGAGCATCTCAAATTCCAAATTTAGAAGAAAATCTAACTCGCAAATTTGCAGTTAAAATCTCTCTTTTGAATCCCTTTGAAAATCTCCCTATCGAAAATTTATCCGGAGAATCTCCTTTTCTTCTAAGCGAGATTGTGGGTCTTGCCTTGAGAGCAGATAAGATCATTCCAAGCCAAATCAATCTTCTTCCCAAATCTTATCTTTCTGAACGAAAATTAGCAAAAAAGAAAGAGTATTTTTTCTACTCAGCCATCACCATCCTTTTAATTCTTCTTGTTCAAATTCTTTTCTTTCGACAACTTGCTTCCATTAAACAATCTAAATTAGAAACCATTCAGAAAATTTCACAAGATATTAAAACTTACTCCCAAGAGATAAAAACGGCCATTGATCAAACCCAAAATTATTCACTCCAAACGCTAGAGATTGAAAGAATGACGAAGGAGCGAGCTTTTTGGGTTTATCTTTTTCAAGAAATCGAAAAAACAACTCCTCCCAATATTTGGCTTACAAAATTTACGACTTCTTATCTTCAGGAACCCAATCGCACACTTCCAGAACGATCCAAAGGATCTCCTCCTGGGATTATTCTCTTAACTTTTTACTGTAAAACAAATGGAACCTATAAAGACGTTTCAGATTTTCGTGAAAAACTTGAAAAATTATCTTTTTTCCAAACCGTACAAATTCGATCTGCTAATCCTCCGATCAACAATATTCGTGATTTTGTTATTCAAGCAGAGGTGAAAGAATGAACATCTCTTTTCGCATTAAAACACTCTTTGGCATCATGATGACAATCATAGGAGTCCTGATTATTTTATTTTCTTTTTTTCTTAAAACTTCTATTTCCCGAAAAACAGAACTGGACAAAGCCTATGAAAGTGGGCTCCAAGAAGCAAAAACCATTCTTGCCAATAGTAAAGTAACCCCTACCAACAACAGCGTTTCAAAATTTAAACTTCAGCAAGCTCAAGTTCAAAAGCAATATGAAGATTTACTCACCCTGCTTGATACCGCAAGTGTATCGCAAATAAACTTGACTCCTTTAGAGTTTAAAGAGGATCTCTTAAAAACACATCGACTTTTAGTGGAACGTGCTAATCTTTGGAGCATTAAATTACCTCTTTCCTTAGGATTTCCAGAATTTGAGGGGGGGAACATCCCTTCACAAACAGACATTCCTCCTCTGGCTCTTCAATTAGATGCATTGAGAACGCTCATTAATCTTCTCATTGAATCTCATGTACAAGAAATAGGCCTACTTGCTAAAAAAGAAATCCGAAATGTCAGTCTTATAGAGCATCAAACCATGTATAAAATTTTACCTTTTGAAATTGCCTTCAAAACAACCACAGAAGGGTTAAGAACATTTCTCTACAAAACCTCCTCTTCAAGTCATTTTTTTATTATTCGAAAAATAAATCTAGAATCTGACAAAGGAGATTTAGTAACAGTCAACATGACGGTTGAAGCCATTAAACTCAAAAGGAGTTCTGAATAAAACCTCATGAATATTTACACGTTTCTTGATCCCATCAAAAAATTTATAACAGACTATATCGAAAAAATTATTTTCTTTTTTTTGATTTTCTTTCTAGTGGGAACCCTTTTTAAATCAGTGGGAGAGATCGTGAAAGAAGTTTCACATCAAGATGAGATTTTAAGTCATCCCTTCACAAAAGAAAATTTAGAAGTTGTCAAAAACATCATTTCTCCAGAACAATATGCTGAAATCGTCAAAACGATTCAAATATCTTTTGATAAGCATCAAAGCACCCGCAATCTTTTCATTCCTAAATCCGAAGAAACCATTTCAAAAGAAGAAAACGCTACTTTAAAAGCTGATTCTGATAACGATGGCATGCCAAATGAATGGGAAACACGCTATGGACTGAATCCTGCAGACGCTTCAGATGCCTTAAAAGATTTTGATAAAGATGGATATAATAATCTGAATGAATTCACAGGAGGCTCTGATCCCACCGATGCTAATAGCTTCCCCGGCATATTAAAACTAGAAATACTTAGAATTTATCGCATCGGAATTCGCGTTAATTTTTTTGGTTATATCAAACTGCCCGATGGATCTTTTCAAATTCAAATCAACTGGGGGAAGCGCACTGCTTTTCTGAAGCCAGGAGAAAAAATTCGCGGATACACCATTATAGAATTTACTCAAGCCAGCGAGAAAAAATTTATTTCTCAGATCAATGCCGAAGAAGTTGTAGATACTTCCTTTATTAAAATACAAAGAGGAAATGATTCTCCCATCACACTCGTTCTTGGAAAACCTTCTTTCGAAAAAGAACTTTATGCTACGATTAAAGACACTCTTAAAGACAAGATTTATCATGTTCATTCAGGAAGTAAAATAAAATCCTACAAAGTCCTTGACATCACCTCCTCAAAAGTTATAATTTCCCGGAAAAGCAAAAGTTATACTTTAATTTTTGAACCGAATCGGTGAGGGGTTGGCATGGGGGCGCTCAAGAAGTTTTTCACCTTGGTTGTTTTATTCTTTTTTTCTCTATCTCTTCTTCCTATTTTAGACGCAGCATCCAATCATGATCAGTCTGAATCACAAAATATTATTCA
>JAYRIK010000280.1:0-5841 GCA_041906865.1 Candidatus Auribacterota bacterium | reverse complement strand
TTGCAACCGGTTGTCATCAGTAAAGGAGAGCCGATTACCGGCTTTTACTTGCCAGGGACACATCGAGTGCTTCCTATTGATGAATGTCGGGTGCAGCCTGATCAAGTCAATCATGTTATTCAATGTGTCATGAGTTTGCTTTCTGAATTTGAACTGATGCCTTACGATGAAAAACGCCATGAAGGATTTTTACGGAATATTCTTGTGAAGATAGGATTTAATACAAATCAGTTGATGCTAGTTTTGGTGACGAGTCAAAAGGATTTCCCACACGGAAAAGAGTTTGCCAGTATTTTGATGCGAGAAATCCCAGAACTTATTTCTGTCATTCAAAATGTGAACTCCGATAAAAAAAACGCAGTTCTGGGGACCCAAAACTATTTGCTGGGAGGACAACTTTCCATTGAGGAAAAGATTGGTCATTTAAGATTTAAAATTGCTTCAACGAGTTTTTTTCAAATTAACACGGATCAAGCCCTCAAGATTTGTGAGACTGTTTTAGCACAGAGTGATATTCATGAAGAAGATGAGGTCATAGACCTTTATTGTGGTGTTGGTCTCATAGGTTTATTTTTAGCCTCGAAGGCGAAGAAAGTTTACGGTATTGAAAATGCGGTGGATTCCATTGAAAACGCTAAAGAAAATGCAGATTTGAATGAAATTAAAAATGTGGAATGGATTTGTGCGCAAGCCGAAGAAGGTTTAAATAGACTAAAACAAAAAGGGGTTCACCCTAAATTGGTTGTACTGGATCCTCCTCGACAGGGTTGTGGAAAAGAAGTGATTCAAGCTATTGCTGCACTTGATCCATCAAAAGTTATTTATGTTTCTTGTGAAATTAAAACTTTATCAAGAGATTTGAAAATATTTTCTTCTTTAGGCTATCAGGCTAAAGAAATTCAACCCTTGGATCTTTTCCCTCATACTTATCATGTCGAATCTATTGTGATGCTTGAGAAGGAAACGGCCTCTGTTAAGGAAGAGTGAAGGCAGGTTGAGATCTCTAAGACCGTGATAAAAATGGGGGAGGCCTCAGCCATGACTTGCTTGAGTTTATCCTCGGAAGACTTGCTCAAGTGTCACAGCCTCGGCCTCGGGGGAGTGCAGTTTAGAGAGTTTTTTTAGATCAGGCTCTATTCCCAAATCGAGGTGACTTTGCTTGATGTTGTCCTGCGATATAACATCGGGAGACGCCAAGCCTTATCAACAGTCCTCAAAAATCAATTCTCATCTTTTATGTGTTAATATATAAACTAAAATAATTAATTTAATTTTAAAAGTAAAGAGTTTAATTTATAAAATTTAATCTAAAGTAAATACTTTCTTTTTTATATTCAAAGATGTCTGGGAATCTTTTATAATATTTAGAAATATCCTCGGGAGGAAATCGTGACGCAGTTTGGAGCTTATCTTTCTCAAGTAAGAGAATCGCGCGGCTTTCGAAAATCTCTTTTTTCAAAAAGTTTAGGATTCTCACATACCTACATTAATCTTGTAGAAGCTGGAATAAGCCCCCCCTTTAAAATGGACGTTTGTGAAAAAATCATACGGCTTTTGAATTTAAATGAATCTGAATCAAGAAAATTGATTGAATTAGCAGCCTTGGATAGAGTAGATGAGGATATTGCTCCTTATTTGAAGTTGAATAAAGTACGCGAAACACGTACAGAGTATAAAGCTCAACAGGGAGTAAAAATTGTCCCCCTTGTTCAGACCCTTCCACAAAAAGGAACTCTAGGGGCCGAAGTCAATGGAAAGCCTGCCCTCTATGTGGATGCTTCATGGTTAGGAGAATGGGAATGTTTTGCTTGGAAAGTGAGTACAGATGATCTTTTTAATCGGGGGATTCAAAAAAATGACATTGTGATTGTAGCCTATGATGCTCCTTTAAAAAATGGAGATATTGCTGCAGTCAAAGGGAGAAAAGGTCAAGAGTCCTTGGTATTTAGGATTTTTTGTCAAGAAGGCGAACAGATCATTTTATTTTCTGCTGATAAAAATCAAACATCTTTTCCATCCCTTCTTTCGTCTGCTCCTCAAAATGAACAGGAAATTATTGGAAAAGTAATTTTGACCATGAAAGATTTTCGTTAGTTAAAAGAGGGCTTAAGTGTTTTCTCTTCTTTTTTGAGATATTTCTTCAGGTTGAAGGGTGTCTTTTGAAAAAACAAAATCTTGTTCAATTTGTTTAGCTTCAAGGGCATTCATCGGTAGGAATTTCCCCAATCCTCTCATGTAAATCTTTTTATTTTCATCCTGAATAATAGCCTCAGTTGAAATGAGTCTTGAGCGTTTTTGGGTAACCCATCCTTTAACTTGAAGTTTAGCCCCTACGAGAACGGGTTTGAGGAAACGTGCAGTAAGCTCAGCAGCAACACAAATCCTTCCAGATTCAAGAATCGCAGCCCAAGTCATGACTTCATCCAGTAGTGTCACGCCAATCCCGCCGTGCATGATATTTTGATAGCCGGTGTTTGAAACTTGGCAGGTATGCTCTAAAATGACCTGATTATTTTCAACAATAGATTTAAGCTTTAGGCCATGAGCATTTTGCTCACCACAAACAAAGCAAAATTTACTCCATGGAAGTTTCTGTAAATCAGATTTTGAACTCAACGAGCATTCTCTCCTTGATGTTGCTCTTTCTTATTCAATGCAGCCTTGATTTTATAGAGAAAGGCTATAAATAAATGGAGTTCTCTACGTTCCAAACTACTTTTAAGAAAGAAATTTTTGAGTTGTCTTTGCACTGTAGGCAAAAGATCTTTATTCATAGAAAGATCATATTTTAAAAGATAAAAAACTTCAGAGAAATTATTCATCAAAGTTTTAAGCTCTTGTCGGTTTGCAAAAAAACGTGCACGATTTTTGAAGAGTTTTTTGGATTCAAAAACACTTGAAAAAATTTGTGCCAGAGTAATAGTGACGGCATGCGAAAGATTTAAAGAAGGATACACAGGGTTAGCCGGAATAGTTGCTAAGATGTTGCAAGAAGCTAGTTCTTCATTTGAAAGTCCATTTTTTTCATTTCCGAAAATCAAATGAACTTTTTGGGTTTTCATTGTTTCTAAAATTTGGGGGAGGATTTGAGAAAATGGAACAGGGATGTTGCGTTCATTTCTGGCCCTTGTAGTAAAGCCAATAGAAAGTTCACTGCCTTTTAAAGCTTTAGATAAATTTTTAAAAATTTTGGCTGAGTCCAGAATTTTTTTTGCTTTCCATCCCACGGTATAGGCTTCTGAAGTCTGATGGGCAGTGCAATTTACTAAACTCAAATTGGTGCATCCAAAATTTTTAATTGCACGTGCAGCTTGTCCAATATTGATTGGATTCTCAGCGCGAACAAGAACGATTTGAATGTTTTTCAATGACGACATACAGACGAGAGCTTTTTTAAGAGACAATCTTTTCTTTTTCTAAAAGCTGAAGGATTTTTTTTGAGTTTTTGGATGTTGAATCTTTTTCGTTTAAGTTGAGATCTGTAATGCTTTCTCTAAATTGATTTTCTCCTACATTGATTACAAAAATAGAAGCTCGATCTGTGACTTCTTGAAAAAGTTTTAACTCATCATCTCTCATGTCGCTGGCTGTAGCTAGGACAATCAGTCCTGCATCTAAAAGTAAGTGCGCGACTTCTCCCATACGACGAATATGTTCATGTCGGGCTGATTTATTCTTTTCAAGATCGGCATCAAGCCCACGCAGGAGATTTCCCATTCCTAAAAAATAGGTTTTAACTCCTTTGCTGAATAAAATTTTTTCAACTTCTTTCGCAATGGTTTTTTTGTCTACACCTACTTTGCCCGTAAGAAGAATGAGTTTGGGAGGATGCCCATAGCGAGATTCACGTTCTTTAGGATCAATAATGCTAAAATCCCAATTCATTTCTCTTTGTTGAACTTGTTCGCGTACTTCAGCTTGTTCATCTTTCACAAGGTTTGAGATAATGCCTCCGCCCGCAATATCATATTTATCTACGATGACAAATCGTCCTGTAGCTTCGACCGTATGAGCTAAATCGAATGCAATGGGTTGAGTACATTCAAAAATGCATTGAGCCACTTCGTGGCGATCAATCTGTTTTTTATGCTCAGCTTTTTTGAGTTCGGAAGCATCGATGACTTTTTTAATTTCTTTAATACGAATGGTTGTTTTAGCGGTTCCAATTTTTAATTTATATTCTTTATCAAGTGTCATGGGATCTCGGCCCATCCAGAAAATTTCAGCTTGGAACAGAGGACTCACCAGAGGATGTTCTTCTTCCAGTTTGCACAAGATGTCGCCACGATTGACGTAGATTTGCTCTTTTAAAGTAAACCCCACAGAATACCCAGCAACCGCTTTTTTTCTCACAGGCGTATTAAACTCTTCAATCGTTTTGATTTCAGAGCGTTTGTTGGAAGGAAGAAAAACGACTTTATCTCCTACCGCAATAGACCCTGACTCAATTCTGCCTGAAACAATGCGTCTATCATCACCTGCTTCTGTAAACTTATAAACAGCTTGAACAGGCATACGGAAGGGCTTCTCTTCAAGATTGGGAGCTTTTTCAAAAGTGTCCAACATTTCTAAAATCGAAGGGCCTTTATACCAAGAAAGATTTTGAGAGTTTTCAACAATGTTATCTCCGAGCATGGCTGCAATGGGAATAAATGCCTTGGGCTCAAGCCCAATCGGTTTTAAAAAGGCTTTATACTCTTTTTCAATTTCTTTAAAAGTTTTTTCGCTGTAATTGACTAAATCCATTTTGTTGATACAGACGGCAACTTGGCGAATCCCTAAAAGAGAAAGTAGATATCCATGACGTTTGGAGTTTTCTTGTACCCCTTCTTTGGCATCAATTACAAGCAGAGCCGCTTCAGCACGGGCAGCACCGCTGATCATATTTTTTAAGAACTCAATATGTCCAGGGGCGTCGATGATAATGTATTCTCTTTTTTTGCTTTTGAAAAAACAGCGGGCGGTATCAATGGTAATTCCTTGAGCCTGTTCGTCTTTTAAAGCGTCCAGTAAAAAAGCATACTCAAAGGGTTTGGAGTTACGTTTACAATCTGATTTGACTTGTTCAAGTTTCCCTTCAGGTAAAGAATGGGTGTCGGCTAAAAGTCTCCCAATCACAGTGCTTTTGCCATGATCGACATGTCCAACAATCACAATATTCATTTTGATGGCTTGAGTATGGGCTTTGTTCATGGCTTACATGTACCCTTCTCGGCGCAAAGTTTCAAGTCCGCCGCCATCTTCTTTATCTTGGGCACGCCCGGCACGTTCGGCAATATTAGAAAATTTTCCTGTTCTTAATTCTTCAATAATTTCTTTTATATTTTTTGCTTTTGATTGAACTGGAAATGTACAAGGATAACAGCCTAACGATCGATAGCGTTCCCCTTTGCCTTGATCAAAATAAAGAGGGACGACAGGAATATTTTCTCTATCGATATACTCCCAAATGTTGAGTTCTGTCCAATCTAAGAGAGGATGGACACGAATATGGGTTCCAGGTGCAAAGTCTGTTTTAAATTGATTCCAAAGTTCTGGAGGCTGATCCCCAATATTCCAGTCATTATGCTTGTCACGTGGGGAAAAATATCTTTCCTTGGATCGGCTTCCTTCTTCATCAGCTCGAACACCTACAATGACTCCAGTATAAGGCTCTTTATTTTCATCAAGGACATATTTTTTTTGCTGATGATCGAGCCGGTAACGCGGCCAGGTCCCGGCAAGCGTGTTTCGCAAAGCCTCCGTCTTAAGCGCCTTGCAGCAGGAAATGCGGTCAATCGCCCCATCCGGAAAAGTCTGCTTGTCTTTAAGAGCCTGCGTATTTTGCCCATAAACCATATT
>JAYRIK010000279.1:0-13047 GCA_041906865.1 Candidatus Auribacterota bacterium | reverse complement strand
GGTTTAAAAAAGGCCATGATCGTAGAATGACGCGAAATGTTCGTTCCAGAATGAGATAAACTTTCCTCCTAGCTACTGGTGACTCAAGACCGGCGACTGGAGACTAAATCTTCGAATGTGTCCCATCACAAAAGGGAGCATTTTTGGTCTGTTTGCATTGACAAAGCGCGACTCGTTTTTTCTCTGTGATTTTCAATTCTAAAGGAGTAAATCCTGACCCCTTATGAGAACCATCGCAAAAAGGTTGCTTTCCAGATTTTCCGCATCGACACCAAAAATAATTTCCAGGATTTAATTCCAATACTGCTGGCTTTTTATCTGCAATAAAAGGCTGTTCCATTTTTATGACCTCCCTGTTTTTTCAACGTTCATTTGCCAAATTAAAACTTCCGTTTGAGGTTGATGCGCCAATAAGTGAAGGTCTTTTACATTTTTTAATCTTGCAGCATCTCCTATCTCTAAAGATTCCGAATTCCCTAACGTTGCTTCACCTGTTGCGATAAACACATGAACAAAGGGCGCTTCTGGAATCCGAATTCTCTCATTCGCTTTTAAACGTCCTACCCATAAAGTCGCATCTTTTTGATGAATGGAAAGGGCTGCATTTTTCTTTTGACCCGAAGCCAAGGGGACAAGCCCTCCACCCTCAAGCTCTTTTCGAATATCCATTTGCTGATAGCCAGGGGGGACATTTGCTTGATCTGGGAACACCCACATTTGAATCAATCGAACATCTTGTGTTGGACTGGGATTTACTTCTGAATGCATAATGCCACTTCCAGCACTCATGCGTTGAGCTAAACCAGGATAAATGATTCCGTGATTGCCCTGTGAGTCCTGATGCTCCAGTTCTCCACTCAAAACCCAAGTAATGATTTCCATATCACGATGATGATGCATGGGGAAGCCCGTGCCCGCTTTAACCACATCATCATTGCTCACGCGAAGTAAACCATGATGGGTATTGGCTGGATCAAAATGCTCTGCGAAACTGAAAGAGTGAAATGAAGTCAGCCATTTTGTTTGGGTGTGAAAACGATCTTTTGCTTTTCGAATCTCAATCTTTTGACTCATAACTCTTTTATTATAGCAAATTTTGGAATAAAACTTTTCAAATGTGTTCTTTCAAGCAAAAAAGAGTGCCCTTGTAATCTTAAAGCGCGGCGGGACTCCCCCCGAGTGTCACCCGCCTCTACAAAAGCAACCCTTTTATATGCTACTTTCTTATTTATTATTTGCATAATTTCACTTTCCATTTATTATTAATTCGCTATGTCAAAGATGAAATTTACAAGACTTGAAATTCCTGATGTGATTCTGATTGAACCTCAAGTATATGAAGATGAGAGGGGATTCTTTTACGAATCTTATCGTGAAGATATTTTTAAAAACAACGGAGTCAATGTCCATTTTGTTCAAGACAATCACAGTAAATCTAATAAGGGCGTTTTGCGGGGATTACATTTTCAAATCGCGCCAAAAGCTCAAGCTAAACTTGTCCGAGTCACGAGAGGAGAAGTCTTTGATGTTGCCGTAGACATTCGCCCCAAATCCCAAACCTTTGGCCAATATGTCGGTGTCACTTTGAGTGAAGAAAACAAAAAAATGCTCTATGTCCCAGAAGGCTTTGCCCATGGTTTTTTAGTCATGCTGGATAATACGGAATTTATTTACAAATGTTCTGACTGTTATTCTATTGAACATGAGCGGGGTATTATTTGGAACGATTCTCAAATCAACATTACATGGCCAAAGCTAGATATCCCCTATGTATTATCAGAAAAAGACAAAAAACTTCCTTCATTAAAAGATATGTTTTAGAATCTTTCCCTTCTCAAATAAGAGAAGGAATCCCTTGTGAGGTTCCCAATTTTAAGGTAATAATCTAAGAAAATTTATTTTCAAAACTATTCTAATGAACCAGGAGAAAAATATGTTCGGGAAAATTAAAGAAAAGTGGGATCAACTTCAAGAAATGCGTCGACTCATGAAGGATGATAAATTTAAAGCGCTGATGAGTCATCCCAAATTTCAGGAACTTTTAAAAGATTCTGAATTTCAGAAGTTAGCTAAAACGCAAGACATGACAAAAATTGTATCACATCCAAAGTTTGCCAGCATTATGAAAGATCCTCAACTGGCCAAACTCATGAAAGAAACATCTTTTATGTCTGGTTCTTCCGAAGAAGACACCACCATGAAAAATGTCATGAATCATCCTAAAATCCAGGCCTTGATGAAAGATCCCCTTTTTCAAAAATTAGCGCGTTCCGGGAATATGGCTAAAATTGCCACGCATCCTAAATTTGCTTCGATTATGAAAGATCCCGAATTGGCTCAAATCATGACCAAGTTGGGTTCTTAGTTCTTGAATAAATAGAGAAGGGAAAAAGCATGCCGATTTTTGAATTCATCTGCAAAAAATGCGATTCTCCTTTTGAAAAAATTATTCGAGGAAAAGAAACAATTATTTGTCCCTCTTGTAAATCTAAAAACATAAAGAAAATTTTCTCGAGTTTTTCTACAAGGGCAGGTGCACCCTCTCTGAATGATTTCCCCACAGCATCCTGTGGTAGTTGTGGAGACCCCAGAGGGCCGGGATCATGTACTTCCTAAAGGGAGGAGAATAAGGTGACAAATATTTCTAATTATACTCAAAGAATATTCAAAAGTTTTAATTCTCACTTTTTTTTAAAAGTGGTACTTGCTCTATTTTTATTCTCTCCCTCTTTTATTTGGGCAGAAAGCAATGTTTCTGCTCATAATTTAGGAGCCATTCTACCTGCTTGGAGCATTCTTCCTTTTATAGGAATGCTTCTTTCTATTGCGCTTCTACCCCTTCTAACACCCCATCTATGGCATCGTCATTATCCAAAAATCACAGCCGCTTGGTCTCTTTCACTTTTACTTCCTTTCATTCATGGTTATGGAACAGAAGCTTGGCATGAGCTTTTTCACATGATTTTGTTAGATTACATTCCTTTTATTATCCTTTTAGCAACGCTTTTCACTATCGGAGGCGGCATTTATATTCACGGATCTTTCCACGGATCTCCTAAGGTGAATACTCTCTTTTTGGCTATAGGGACACTGCTTGCTTCATTGATCGGAACCACCGGGGCTTCGATGCTTCTAATCCGTCCACTGCTTCGTGCCAATCACGCACGTTCTTATAAAACGCATACCATCATTTTCTTTATTTTCTTAGTCGCAAATATTGGAGGGTGTCTTACGCCTTTAGGGGATCCTCCTCTTTTTTTAGGATTTCTTCATGGGGTTCCATTTTTCTGGACATTAAATTTATGGAAAGAAATGTTTTTTGTTGCAGGACTTCTCTTAATTGCTTTCTTTTTCTTAGACTGTTTTCATTGGAAAAAAGAAGACGCTGAAATGAAAAAGATGATCAATACTGTTAGCGTCCCTTTAAGAATCGAAGGACTTAGGACTCTTCTTTTTCTCATGGGCGTTCTTCTTGCTATTATTCTCTCTGGAAAATTTCACTTGGGAGAAATTCACTTCTTTGGAGTCTCTCAAAGTATTGAAAATCTCCTGCGAGATGGTTTTCTTTTGATGATGCTTGCAGCTTCATGGTTCACTACCGAATCTAAAATTCATGAAGAGAATCATTTCTCATGGGATCCCATTCGTGAAGTCGCTATTCTTTTTTCAGGAATTTTTATCACCATGCTCCCCGCGTTAGCTATTTTAAAAGCTGGGGAAGATGGCGCTCTTGCTTTTGCTATTCAGTATGTCAAAAACCCGGCTCATTTTTTCTGGAGCACAGGAATTCTTTCTTCTTTTCTTGATAACGCACCTACCTATCTCACTTTTCTATCCACAGCTTTAGGAAAACTTTACTCGGGAATTCCCGAACGAACAGCCATCTTAAAGCTCATTCAAGAAAATCATGCCTTTCTACAAGCCATCGCGATCGGTTCTGTTTTTATGGGCGCCAACACTTATATTGGGAATGCCCCCAATTTCATGGTCAAATCAATTGCTGAGAAGTCCAACATTAAAATGCCCTCTTTTTTTGGATATATTTTTCGTTATTCCCTTATTTTTCTTATTCCTATTTTCCTCCTTGTCACCTATGTTTTTTTTCATTAAATCTAAAAAAAGTGTTTTTATTTCACTTTTTTCTTGTCTATCTTTGAAGGAATGTTAGAATCCCCAAGCTTTCTTCTGACAGTAAAATGGTATGTGGATAACCTGTGAATTGTTTGTGAACAAATTGCAGTCAGCAGATATTAGTTTAGGGAATGAAATCGCTCGTTCACCCCAATATTTCGAAGTACGGGGGATCGAAATTGTGGAAAACATGTGAATAACTATGAGCGAAAAAACCGCATTACATCTTTCTGAGCTTTGGCCTAAATTCATTGACAAGGTCAAAAGTTCTGTTTCTACGCAAATCTACGATAATTGGTTTGCGCCTATTCGGCCTTTGGCTTTTAATAACAACATTTTAGAAATTGAAGTTCCTAATAGTTTTTTCAGAGATTGGCTTCTTAAAAATTATCAGAAACAGATGGAAGAAATTTTAAATCAGTTAGATGGGGAAATTATTCATATAGAAATAAAAATAAATAATGCCCCGCTTGCCCCCCCTACACCTACTGAATCACCTAAAATTCACCTTCGCAGAACCATTGCTCCACAGAAAGAAAAAAATTTAAATCCTAATTATATATTTGATCATTTTGTGGTGGGTCCATCAAATCGTTTTGCACATGCAGCTTCTATTGCAGTCGCTCAATCCCCAGCAAAAGCCTACAACCCTCTTTTCATTTATGGTGGAGTAGGACTTGGCAAAACACATTTGATGCATGCCATTGGCCATTTTGTGGCTGAAAACTCACCTAAAATGCGTATTCTTTATATTTCGAGTGAAGAATTTACTAATCATTTTATTGATTCGATTCAGAACAACATGACCGTCCGATTTAGAAACAAATATAGAAGCGTGGATCTTCTTTTAATTGATGATATTCACTTTCTAAGTGGCAAAGAACAAACCCAAGAAGAGTTCTTTCACACATTTAACTCTCTTTATGATGCACACAAACAAGTGGTTCTTTCTAGTGATCGTCCACCCAAAGAAATTTCGAACTTAGAAGAACGGTTGGTTTCAAGATTTGAGTGGGGGTTGGTTACAGATCTTCAAGCCCCCGACACAGAAACACGTATTGCCATTTTAAGAAAAAAGGCTTCTTTATGTAATATTTCTCTTTCTGACGATTTGGCTTTTTTTCTGGCTAGTCGCGTTAAAACAAATATTCGAAAATTAGAAGGAGCTTTGATTAAAGTTATTTCCTTTGCTTCCCTTAACAAAATAGAAGCTACTCCCAGTTTGGCGGAGGAATTGATTCATGATATTTTGGGAGAAGATAAAATTGTAACAATTGAAACTATCCAAAAGAAGATTGCTGAACATTATGATCTTAGAATTTCAGACCTGGTTAGCAAGAAAAGACCCCAAACCATTGCTTTACCTCGTCAAATCGCAATGTATCTCTCTCGAGAATTAACCAGCCATTCTCTTCAGGAGATTGGAGAAGCTTTTGGTGGAAGAGATCATACAACCGTTCTTCACGCTCATAGAACCATAGAAGCTCTTCAAGACAAAGACTTCAAAACAAAAAAAACAATTTCCTTCCTAAAACAAAAGTCTCAAGAGTAATACTCGTTATGCGTTGAACGTCGTCAATTCTGCATTTCAAGGTTGCTTATTTTTTATAATTTTTTTTACGAAACAGAAATAGCAAAAACTAGTTTAGAGTATGTTTTCTATTTTTACGCAAAACGCTTGACTCATAACGAAACACGTCTTTTTTAAATGTGGAGGGATTGTGCATTTTATGTGGATTTCTCAGCCTTTTTTTTGTATAAGTTTTGTGGTCCACAAGTTCTTAACAAGTTATTCAGAAGTGCACAAACAAGAGGACAGACTCAAACACACATATTAACAGCCTCTATTACGACTATTATATTATATATATAATTACTATTATTAAGATTGGGGGTTTCTTATGAAACTGAAATGTAAAAGAGATGACTTGCTTAATGGTTTTCAGCAAGTTCAAAATATTGCTAATTCTAGAACGACCCTTCCAATTTTAGGAAATGTCCTCTTAGATGCTAAAAAAGAATCTGTCACATTAACAGCCACCGATTTAGAAGTAGGAATGCAGATTAAAGTTCCATCTAAAGTGGAAAAAGAAGGAATTACAACGCTTCCAGCTCGAAAAGTTTTTAATCTAATTCGAGAACTTTCAAATTCAGATCTTGAAATTTCAGTAGAAGCTAATCATATGGCTAGTATTTCTTCAGGAACCTCTTTTTTTAAAATTGTAGGCTTTTCCGAATCAGATTTTCCTAAATTACCTTCTTTTGAAAGAAAAAAAGGATATGTTCTTGAACAAAATGTTCTAAAAGAATTAATTCGAAAAACGGCTTATGCTGTTTCTAAGGATGAAGCAAGATATGTTTTAAGCGGTCTTTATTTTTCTTTTCAAAAAGATGTGGTCATTACTGTCGCAACTGATGGAAGAAGATTGGCTTATGCATCTGCTTCTGGAAAATTTTCTGAAGGAGAAAAGGAATTTATATTTCCCTCAAAAACAGTTCAAGAGATCTTAAAGCTTTTAAAAGATGAAGGAACCGTTGAACTTATTTCTTTTGAAAATCAAGTTGCTTTTGTTTTTAAAAATAGTGAAGAATTAGAAGAGTGTGTTTTGATTTCTAGATTGGTAGAAGGAAATTTTCCAAATTATAAACAAGTAATTCCTGAAAAAGTTAAGGAAAGAGTTGTTCTCAATCGAGAAGAATTTTTTGCTGCTATCCGAAGAGTTTCAGTTGTAACCAATGAAAAATCGAGCATGGTTAAACTCTCTTTTACTAAAAATTTACTTACCTTAACAGCAAATACCCCAGATGTAGGTGAGGCGAAAGAAGAAATTCAGGTGGCTTATGAGGGACCGGAAGTTTTGATTGCTTTTAATCCAGCTTATGTTTCTGATGCACTTCGAAATTTAGATGAAGAAGAAATTACTTTTGAATTCAATGACACTTTGAGTCCTGGAGTGATTCGATCAGGAAATAGTTTTCTGTACGTGATTATGCCGATGAGGGTAGTTTAAATAGTTTTTAAGTTATAAGTAGTAAGTCCTTCATTATTTTACTTAAAACTTACCACTTACAACTGATTCAAAGGAGTTATTAAGTATTCTTAGTCAATTAAAAGTTGCTGATTATAGAAATGTTAAAGGAGCTCGCTTCGAATTTTCCCCGTTTCACAACGTTTTCATTGGAGAGAATGCCCAAGGAAAAACAAATCTCCTAGAAGTGATTTATCTTTTGGCTACGGGTCGAAGCTTTAGAACTTCTCATCTTGAAGATGTCTGTCCGTTAGAAGGTGGTTTTCCAAAATTACAAGGCTTATTCAAAGAAGGATTAAGAGAACTTAATGTTGAAGTTGATTTTTCTGGGGAAAGAAAAATCATTCGTGTTAACAGTCTTGAAAAAGCAAGATTATCAGAGCTGTTAGGACTTGTTCAGATTATTGATATTCTTCCTCATGATTTTCTTCTCTTAGAAGGAGAACCTTCTCGAAGGAGAAGATTTTTAGATATTGCGATTTCTCAATGGGACAGACGTTACTATCAGCATTTGGTTAAATATACTCAAGCGCTTCGTCAAAGAAATAAAGCGCTTCAGGAGATGAATTCTTTGGCCCGAGAAAAAATAAGAGTTTGGAACAAAATTTTAGAAGAAAATGGAAGCTTTGTTATTTGGCGCAGAAAAAAAGTAGTTCAAGATTTGAATGAAAGATTGGGAAATATTTACCCGGAACTGACGGAAAAGGGAGATAAAGAAAAAGCGGAAGTTAAGTATAGTACAAATTTAGAGGGAGAAGATGTTTCACAAATCGCAAATCAATTTTGCGAAGACCTTTTAGAGACAGAGAATAAAGATTTAGCCATTGGATTTACAAGCATAGGTCCACATCGAGAAGATGTTTTATTTAGATTGAATGGGCAAGAAGCAAAGTCTTTTGGTTCAGAAGGTCAAAAAAGATCTTTGGTGATTGCCTTAAAATTGGCTTTAGGTATTTTTTTGAAAGAAAAAGAGGACAAAGATCCCATTTTTATTTTGGACGATGTATTAACGCAACTGGATGGAGCCAGAAGAAGGGGGCTCATGCGTTTTTTAGATTCTTATCAATCTTTTTTGTCGATTACATCGATGGAATTTCATCGAGACTTGATTCGTGAAGGAAAATGGTTTTCAGTTGAAAAAGGACAATACAGTGAATTCACCCCGTGAGAGGAAGCTGGTTCATGTGGGGGTTGTGCTTAAAGATGTTTTAGGCGCTTTAGAACAGTCAGATCTTCGTCAATGTGGTAAAATCTTTGTTCATTGGGCTGAAATTGTTGGAGAACCGGTTGCTTCTCATACACGTCCCTGGCAAGTGCGGGGAAGAAAATTAAAAGTCGTTGTAGATTCTTCAGATTGGCATTACGCAATACTTTCATGTTTTGATAAAGAAATTCTGGAAAAAGTTCAAGCATGGGCGGGTAAAGATGCCGTTCGTGAAATCCGTTATCAAGTTGGGGAGGTAAAAGTTGAGTAAGCAAGCAAGCGCAGAAAAATATGATGCGTCGTCAATTACGGTATTAGAAGGAGTAGACCATGTTCGGGCAAGACCCGGCATGTACATTGGGGATACAGCCATTCGAGGACTTCATCATCTGGTATATGAAGTTGTTGATAACAGTATTGATGAGGCTTTAGCGGGCTTCTGTAAAAAGATTGAAGTGATTATCCATGCCGATGACAGTGTTTCTGTGATTGATGATGGACGAGGTATTCCTGTCGACATGCACAAAACAGAAAAAAAGCCTGCAGTAGAAGTGGCTTTGACCATGCTTCATGCCGGTGGAAAATTTGATCATGATACTTACAAAGTTTCAGCAGGGTTGCATGGCGTGGGTGTGTCAGTCGTGACTTTTTTAAGCGAATGGTTAGAAGTAGAAGTTCGTCGCAATGGCAAAATTCATCATCAGCGCTATGAAAAAGGCAAGACAGCTTCCAAACTCACGGTCATCGGTAATTCTAAGAGTACAGGAACCAAAGTTACATTCAAACCGGATAACACCATTTTTTCGAAAACAGAATTTAATGTTGAAACGCTTACCAATCGTTTGCGTGAATTAGCTTTTTTAAACAGTGGCATCGAAATTATTATAAAAGATGAACGCAAAGAAGGTCTGGAGAGAGTTTTTAAATATGAGGGAGGTATTAAAAGCTTTGTTGAGCATTTGAATAAAAACAAATCCACTGTTCATGGAAAAGTCATTTACATGGACAAGGAAAAAGAAGGCATTCAAGCCGAAGTAGCTATGCAATACAATGATAGCTATTCTGAAAATCTTTTTTCTTATGCGAATAATGTGAACACCATTGAGGGGGGAACGCATCTTTCGGGATTTAAATCTGCTTTAACCCGTACCATCAATCAATACATCAAAAAAAATAATGTTTTGTTCAAGGGGGAAGAGCTGGATTTGACAGGGGATGATGCGCGTGAAGGACTCACTGCGGTGATTAGCGTGAAAGTGCGTGATCCTCAATTTGAAGGGCAAACAAAAACCAAGCTTGGTAATAGTGAAGTGCAGGGAGTGGTCGAGCAAATTGTCAATGAAGGACTGGGATCTTTTTTAGAAGAAAATCCAGGGGTTGCTAAAAAGATTATCGATAAAATTATCACCGCTGCTCGTGCACGTGAAGCCGCTCGAAAAGCGCGTGATTTAACCCGGCGTAAAGGAGCTTTGGACAGCGCTTCTCTTCCAGGTAAACTTGCAGATTGTTCTGAGCGTGATCCGGCTCTTTGTGAAATCTATATCGTTGAGGGTGATTCGGCAGGTGGTTCTGCGAAGCAGGGACGCGATAGAAGATTTCAGGCCATTTTGCCTTTGCGTGGAAAATTGATCAACGTTGAAAAATCTAGACTTGATAAGGTTCTAAGCAATAACGAAATTCGTATGATTATTACAGCCTTAGGCGCAGGCATTGGGGCTAACGATTTTGATCTTACAAAATTACGTTATCACAAAGTCATTATCATGACCGATGCAGATGTGGATGGAGCACATATTCGTACATTGCTTTTAACTTTCTTTTATCGTCAAATGACACAGTTGATGGAACAAGGTCATATTTATATTGCTCAGCCTCCCCTTTATAAAATTCGTCGTAAGAAGACAGAGCGTTATATCGAAAGTGAACAGGAGATGAGCAAAATTCTTTTGGATTTAGGCTGTGAGGGTTTGACGCTTGCACGGCCCTCCGATAAAAAAGAGTTCAATGAAAAACAAATATCGGATGTAACGGCCTCTTTGTTGGAAATCGAGCATTGGTCGGATTTAATTAGAAAAAAGGGTGTACATGTTGATGCTTTGATTGCTTTGAGAAAACCTAAAACACAAGAACTTCCCTGTTATCTTGTTCGTACCAAAGGGGAAGAACATTTTCTTTTTGACGATGCCCAGCTTGCGAAGTTTGTAAATGAAGAAGAGAAAAAAAGTAAAGAGACGGTAGAAATTGTAACAGAAGAGGGCAAGAAAGCAGATGCTAAACATGCCGTTGAAGTTTTTGAGCTTTTTGAAACCAGAGAAATAACAAAACTTTTGGTTAAGTTGGAAAGCAAAGGATTTGACATCGCCTACTATCAAAATAAATCGCTTAAACCCATTCTCATTTTAAAAGAACAAGATAAAGAAATAGAGATTTTTTCTCTTCAAGAGCTTTTGCAAAATATCAAAGAACAAGGGCGTAAAGGTCTTTCAATTCAACGTTATAAAGGTTTGGGAGAAATGAACCCGACTCAATTGTGGGAAACCACCATGAATCCAGAAAAACGAACCCTGATGAAAGTATCGATGGAAGATGCTGTTGCAGCAGATGAAATTTTTACAGTATTGATGGGAGATCAAGTAGAACCTCGTCGTCAATTCATTGAGAAGCACGCGCTGCATGTTAGAAATCTAGATGTGTAAAAACATCACGGCGATATCTGCTTGACAGTGTCGTTTTACAGGCAAAAATCAAAATGTTTGGTGAGGAGCAAAGGGACAAAAAATGGCTCAAGATAAAGACAATCAAGACAATAATCTTTTTACTCGAAATGAGAAAGTAGTTCCAATTTCGATTGAAGAGGAAGTACGAAATTCGTATTTAGATTACTCCATGAGCGTGATTGTCGGGCGTGCGCTTCCTGATGTTCGTGATGGTTTGAAGCCTGTGCATCGACGCGTTCTTTATGCCATGCGCGATTTAGGATTGGTTCACAACCGTGAGTATAAAAAATCCGCCCGTATCGTGGGAGAAGTTTTAGGTAAATATCACCCTCATGGCGATGTGGCCGTCTATGACACGATGGTTCGTATGGTTCAAGATTTTTCAATGCGTTATCCCTTGATTGATGGACAAGGTAATTTTGGCTCTGTAGATGGCGACAATGCAGCAGCCATGCGTTATACAGAAGTACGCTTGACCGCTTTAGCCGAAGAAATGCTAGAAGATATTGATAAAGAAACAGTCGATTTTCGTCCCAACTTTGATGAATCTCTTGAAGAGCCTGTTCTTCTTCCTTCTAAAATCCCCAATTTGCTTTTAAATGGTTCTAGTGGTATTGCAGTTGGAATGGCGACAAATATTCCTCCTCATAATCTCAATGAAGTTTGTGAAGCCTTGAAACATTTGATTGATCATCCACAAGCAACGGTTGAAGAACTGATGAAGAAAATACCAGGTCCTGATTTCCCAACAGGGGGCATTATTTGTGGCATGCAGGGAATTCGAGATGCTTATACGACGGGCCGAGGATTGATTCGAGTACGTGCGAAAGCCGGTGTTGAGGAAGTCAAAGGTGGCAAGATGAATATCATTGTCACTGAAATTCCATTCATGGTGAATAAGTCTTCGCTTTTAGAAAAAGTGGTTCAGTTAATTCAAGATAAAAAGATTACAGGCATCAGTGATTTGAGAGATGAATCAGACAAAGACGGAATGAGAATTGTTTTTGAACTGAAACGAGGAGAGCCTGAACAAGTTGTTTTAAATCAACTTTATAAACACACGCAAATGCAAGAAACCTTTGGCGTGATTCTTCTTTCTTTGGATCAAGGCATGCCCAAAGTTTTAAATTTGAAGAGCATCTTACAGCGACATGTGGATCATCGCAAAGTCATCATCATTCGCAGAACCAAATTCGAGCTTCGCAATGCCGAAGACAGAGCTCATATTTTGGAAGGTTTTAAAATCGCTTTGGATCATATTGATCAAATCGTGAAAACCATTCGTGAAGCCAAAGACCGCAAAGATGCTTTTGAAAAGTTGATGAAAAAATTTGACTTAAGTGATCGACAGGCTACAGCTATTTTAGACATGCGCCTTTATCAACTCACAGGCCTTGAGAGAAATAAAATTGAAGAAGAGTATTTAGAAGTTATTAAACGCATTGCTTATTTGAAAGGTCTTTTGGCCAGCGATAAAAAAGTTTTGGACCTAATCAAAAAAGAATTGGACGATCTTAAAGAAAAATATGGCGATGAAAGAAGAACAGGCTTTGCCAGTGATGAAAAAGAATTTAAGTTGGAAGATTTGATTGTGGATGAAACCGCGATTATCACCGTCACTCATTCGGGATATGTGAAGCGCACCTCTCCAAGCCTTTATCGTCAGCAAAAAAGAGGCGGCAAGGGAATGGTGGGGATGGAAACGCGTGATGAAGATTTTGTTGAAGATCTTTTCACGGCATCCACCCATGATTATCTTTTATTCATCACAGAGAATGGGCATTTATATTGGTTGAAAGTCTATGAAATTCCGCAGGCCAGTCGACAAGCCAAAGGCAAAGCCATTGTCAATTTAGTCGAAATGGAACCTGGGGAGAAACTCGCGACGTCCATTTGTGTGCGCGATTTCACTCAAGCGTTGAGTGTGGTGATGGTCACAAAAGATGGAACCATTAAGAAAACACCC
>JAYRIK010000278.1:0-14273 GCA_041906865.1 Candidatus Auribacterota bacterium | reverse complement strand
TATAAAATACAAGTTTTTACTAATATTTATTTGGATCACACACATTATTTGGGAAAAACATTTGAAGAAATTGCTCGGGAGAAAGCAGGGATTATCAAATCTGAAAGCTATGTAATTACTGGAGCAGAAGGGAATGCTTTGGAAGTCATTAGAGATAGAGCCAGACATCAAAATGCAACTTTAATTGAATTGCATCAAGGCATCCATTTTAAGATATTAGATAAGTTGTTAAAGGGTCAAAAGATAGAAATTACTACAACTTCTCAAAAATACTCTGTGCTTCTAAAGCTTTTAGGAGATCATCAAGTTGCAAATGCAACTTTAGCGGTTGGTGTTATTGAAGGCGCAAGAAAATTAGGTTATCAAATAAATGATCAATCAATTTTAAGGGGAATTGAGAAAGCAAGATGGCGAGGGAGATTTGAAGTTTTAAGTGAGAATCCTCTCATCGTTATTGATGCAGCTCATAATCCAGCTGGAGCAAAGGTATTAGTTCAAACATGGAAAGATTATCTCAAGGGAAATAAAGCGCATTTGATTTTCAGTGCATTAAAAGACAAAGATATACAAGGAATAGCTCAAGTGCTTGCGCCTGTAACAGAAGATGTCACTTTGATAGAAGTTCATTCCCAAAGAGGGTGTTCTGCTGAAGAATTGAAAAATATTTGGAAAGAGTTTTTACCTCTTGAAAAAATCTATGCGTCGAATTGGCAAGAACTGGATACTATCCTGAAAAAACATTCTAAAAGTAAAAATCCGATTTTGGTGACAGGATCTATTTATTTCTTAGGAGAGTTTTTAGAGTCTACTAAACTTCAGATGAAGGGATGAGAACAGGCTTTTGATGGATTACTAAGGAGGCCATATTCTACTATACGTACATGATTTGATTATACTTCTGGCCTATTTGCACTGTCGGTTGTTTTATGCATAGTAGTGAACGAGCTAACCTGTAAAGCTTCATAAGCAACTTTCGCAGCGTTTTTCTCTGCTTCTTTTTTGCTGTTGCCAGTTCCTTTTCCATAGATTTCTCCATGAATGGAGACAGTCGCTTCAAAAGTTTTTTGATGGTCAGGACCAATTTCGGAAATAATGGCATAAATAGGGTTATATTTGAATTGAATATGGGACAGCTCTTGTAGGAGATTTTTATATTCTTTCATGTGAATTTCATGAGGGATTTTATCCAGAAGATGTTTAAACTGAGAAAGAATAAATTTTTTAATCACTCGAATTCCTCGATCTAGATAAATCGCTCCAATCAGTCCTTCATAAGCATTGGCTAGAATGGATTCTCTTTCACGTCCTCCAGAAGCTTCTTCTCCTTTGCTTAAGAAAAGGAGTTCCCCTAGTTTGAGAGATCTTGACAAGATAGCTAGAGTTTCCCTGCGAATTAAAGTTGATTTGATAACAGAGAGTTCTCCTTCTTGAAAGGTTTTCAATCTCTTAAATAATTCATCTGTAATGATCATGCCTAAAACAGCATCCCCCAAAAATTCCAACCGCTCATTGTCTTTTAATTTTGATTTAGGGCCATCGTAGACAAAAGATTTATGGCAAAGTGCTTCATATGCAAAAGCTTTCTTTTTGAAGCGAAGGTGAATTGCTTTTTCAAGCTTAGAGATGATTTTTGTAGGATATTTCGATTTCACGGGAGTTAATGTATCAAAAATAGGGGGTTTTGCTCAAGAATTAGAAGCCTTGTGAAAAAGTAATTGAGAAGGGGTCCTGTCACTCCTCACCCCCATCGACGGCATCGGCATTGATAGAACATTTGGAGTGGGGGTAGGGTTTTGAGCAACGCCTTGCTGGCGCTCGATGGGGGCCCCCCCAGTCGTGCCACTCCTATGACTGGTGATAAAGTAATCCGTGTAAGTACAAGCCCATATTTAATGGTTTAAAAATCAAGGATTTCTCTATAGAATAAGCGACTTCATCAGTCAGAAACAAGGAGTGGAATGTGTATTATCCCATTTTATTGAATTTAAAAGGTAAAGAATGTGTTGTTTTTGGGGGAGGAGAAATTGCCTTGAGAAAGGTAGAAGCTCTTATTCCTTGTGAGGCAAGGGTTTCTGTTTTTGCGCCAGAAGTACGTCCTGAACTTGAGAAATGGGCTCAAGAAGGGAAAATTATCTTAGAAAAGAAGAAATATGAGCCTAATGACTTGGTGGGTGCCAACCTTGTGATTTGTGCAACCAATGATCGATCTATCAATGCAGCTATTTTTCGAGAGGCTGAGGAAAGAGGTCTTTGGGTCAATGTGGTCGATGATCCGGAGTTTTGTAATTTCATTTTCCCTAGTATTTTGCGCCGTGGGAAATTGGTGATATCCGTTTCTACAGAGGGAGTGAGTCCTGCGATGGCGAAAAAAGTTCGACATGAATTAGAAGAATATTTTGGTTTGGAATATGCTCTTTTTTTAAGTGCAATGGAAAAGTGCAGAAAAAGTATTCAGCAAAAGTTCTCAAGTGAAGAAATCAGAAAACAGTTTTTTACAAAATTAGTTCACTCCAATATTGTTCAACAGATTGAATCTCATTGGAATGAGTCTCATGTTGAAGAATTGATTATGAAAGAAGTGGAGAATTTTCTAGCACATGAATCTCGATAGAGAATTGTTTATTGGTGCTTTATTCTTTTATCTGATAGCTCTTGTTTTTTATGGAATTTATCTTTTAAAAAACAAAGAGATTTGGAGTAAAGGATGGCTTGCTTTGATGGGTTTGGGTTTCTTCATCCATTCTATCGAAATGATTCGTCAAGCTTTTCATCTTGTTCAGACAGGCGCCATTCAGCTTTTCGCGGTGCTTATTCTTTTTTCTTGGGGATTGGCGGGTTTATCTTTAATTTTGCAAACCCAGCTTCGTATGAGAATTCTTTTGGGTGTGGTTTTATTACTTGTTTTTGCTATTGGAGGAACTGCTTTAGGTATTCCAAGAAGTTTGGAAAAGACCATTCCTGCTCTAAATGCATTTTGGTTGGCTGCGCATATTTTTTTATCTCTTTTGGGTTATGCCGCTTTCTGTGTGGCCCTGATTAGTTCTATTTTTTATTTAATTTTAGATCATCAGCTTAAGATGAAAATTTCAGGTCCTCTTTTTCAACGTCTTCCTCCACTCGAAGTACTGGAGTTTATTAATTTTAGATCTTTATGGGCTGGAACCCTTTTTCTAGGCTTGGGACTTGTGAGTGGCTTTTTATGGGCGAAGTGGTCTAAAAACATTTCTCTTACCATCACAGATCCCAAAGTCATTTCGGCATGGGCGACCTTTTTTATTTATGGGGTTATTCTTTACGTTCGATCTACAGCTCGACTACGTGGAAGGAAAGTTGCTTATCTTACCATTTTTGGTTTTTCATGTGTTTTAGTCACGTTTTTCATGATGAATTATGTTTCGAAAGGACATGGATTCTTTTAAGTTAAGGAATTCTAAAATGGTGCTACGGTTTTAAAATGAACATACACGTCATTGGTCTCAATCATGAGACAGCTCATGTGGAATTAAGAGAAAGGCTCGCTTTTACAGAAGCCAGTGCGGTGGCGTGTCTAGAGCGAGTGAAAGAGATGGGATTGGCTCATGAAGCAGCGGTGCTTTCTACTTGTAATCGCGTGGAATTTTATCATGTTTGGGATAAACCAGATTCTTTCGAAAATATTGCTCAATTTTTGAGTCAGTTTCATAAAGTGCATTTGCCAGACTTTGAAAAATCCCTTTATTTTCGCCGTGACGGCGATGCTGTTCGTCATCTTTTTCGTGTTGTCTCTGGACTTGATTCCATGGTTGTAGGGGAAACGGAAATTCTCGGACAAGTTAAAAAAGCATATGCAACGGCTAGTTCTCTTAAAAGTACAGGCCCTATTCTGAATGGTCTTTTTCAGCGTTCTTTCAATGTAGCAAAACTGTTAAGAACAGAAACAAAAGTTCATGAAGGGAGTCTTTCCATTAGTTCTGTGGCAGTTCAATTGGCTGAGAAAATCTTTGGAGATTTATCTTCAACCTCTGTTCTTCTCATCGGTGCTGGAAAAATGAGTGAACAAACAGTGCAGAGATTGGTACAGAGAGGCGTCAAAGGAATTATCGCTTCTAATAGATCTTTCGAGAAGGCTCAACATATGGCGGAGCAATTTGGAGGGCGAGCAGTTCGTTTAGATGAAATAGAGAAAGTCATACAAGATGTAGATATTGTGATCAGTTCAACAGCAGCTCCTCATTATCTTTTGCATCGTGAGGACATTGCACGTTTTATGCAAGGTCGTCGTCAGCGGACACTTTTCTTTATTGATATTGCTGTTCCTCGAGATATTGATCCTGAGGTGAATACTTTGGACAATGTTTACCTTTATAACATTGATGATTTAAAAGAAATGGCCCAGAAAAATTTAGATGAAAGAATGAAAGAGCGAGAGAAAGCTGAAAAGATGATTGAGCATGAAGTGGCTCATTTTATGCGATGGTATGAAGGATTGGGAATTCGCCCGACAGTTCAAAAATTGCAAGAAAGATTTGAAGAGATACGAAAAACGGAGCTTGAAAAAACCAAAGAATATTTAAAAGATTTAACCGAAGCAGAATGGGCTCAAGTGGAATATTTAACACAGAGAATAGTCAAAAATATTCTTCATGCCCCTTTAACGCAGCTTAAAACAGTCGAACATGGACAAGAGAGTGTAGAGTTGGCTCAAATTCTCTCTGTCTTGTTTGGTTTGGAAAAGTCTTGATCCCACCACCTGATGCGAGCCTACAGGGCCATGCTTTGGTAGATAAAAAGAGTATTAGATGTAGGATTTACATTATGAATAGAAAAGTAGATAAACAAATAAGGTTTTACCGAAGCATGGCATGCTTACGCATGCAGCATCAGGTGGTGGGATGAAAACAGAATGGGTTTTAGCCACAAGAGGAAGTAAACTTGCACTTTGGCAGGCAGATTTTGTAAAGCAAAGCCTTGTTCAAGCTTTCCCTGAGTTTTCAATACAAATTCGTGTTATTCAAACGACAGGAGATAAGCAGAGAGGGGGCAAATTATGGACCCTAGGAGGAAAGGGTGTTTTTACCAAGGAAATTGAGGATGCTCTTTTGGATGGGAGTGCAGACTTGGCTGTTCATAGTTTGAAAGATCTTCCAACAGAACTCCCAAAAGGCTTGAAATTAGGAGCCATTCCTATTCGTGAGGAATGTCAGGATGTTTTAATTTCGAAAGACAATGTTCGTTTTGAATATCTTCCTGAAGGTTCAAAAATTGGAACTTCAAGCCTTCGTCGTCAGGCGCAGATTTTACGTCTTCGTCCCGATTTAAAAATGGAAAACGTACGAGGTAATGTTCATACGCGTATTAAAAAAGTTTATGAGGGGCCCTTAGATGCGGTGGTGATGGCCAAAGCAGGTTTGATTCGTTTAGGTTTACAAGAGTGGATAACACAAGAATTTAATTTAGACGAAATGTTGCCTGCAGTGGGACAGGGGGCATTGGCTGTTGAAATCAGATCTTCTGACAAAGAAGCTGAACAGTTGATGCGTGCCATTACGGATGATGATTTGTTTTGTGCCTCTACGGCTGAGCGTAGTTTTTTAAAAGCATTGGGTGGAGGATGCCGGCTTCCTATTGCGGCTTATGCTCAGGTGAATGAAAATCAGATTGATTTAGAGGGACTTGTCATTGCTTCAGATGGAAAGAATTTCTTTCGACATAGAATTTTAGGTGTCAAAAAAGAAGCCGAAAGTTTAGGGCTTCAATTAGCCACATGGATGTTGGAACAAGGAGCAGGAAAATTACTGCCTAAGGAAGAGTTATGAGTGGGAAAGTTTATTTGGTGGGAGCAGGTCCTGGAGATCCGGGTCTTTTGACCTTGAAGGGACGACAATTAATTCAAGAAGCCGATATTCTGATTTATGATGCTCTGGTTTCTTCACAACTTTTGCGTTTTGCTAAATCTGAATGTGAAAAAATTTTTGTAGGAAAACGTGGAGGGAAACCTTCTGTTTCTCAAGAAACCATTGATCATCTGCTCATTGAAAAAGCAAAAGAGGGAAAAACCATTGTGCGTCTTAAAGGAGGCGATCCTTTTATATTTGGACGTGGAGGAGAAGAAGCTCTTTTGCTTGCTCAAGCAGGCATTGACTGGGAAGTTGTTCCTGGCGTGACATCTGCTATTGCAGCCCCGGCATATGCAGGAATTCCTTTAACTCAAAGGAACTTCACATCGACAGTTACTTTTTTGACGGGACATGAAGATCCTGAAAAAGAATCATCCAATATGGATTGGCCAAGCTTGGGGCAACAGACAGGCACTTTAGTGTTTTTAATGGGGATTTCCAATTTAGGAAGCATTATCGCTAAATTGATTCAATATGGCCGTTCTGCGCAAACTCCTTGTGCTGTGATTATGTGGGGGACTTTACCTCGTCAAAAAACAGTGGTTGGAAATCTTTCAAACATTCTGATAAAGGTGAAAGAAAGTGGAATAGGTGCTCCTTCTATTTTTGTCATAGGAGAGGTGGTTCAACTACGTGAGCAACTTCAATGGTTTGAGAAAAGGCCCCTTTTTGGAAAAAGAGTTTTGGTGACAAGGTCTAGAGAACAAGCTAGTACGATGGTAGGACTCCTTGAACAATTAGGGGCTGAACCTATTGAATTTCCTTCCCTTCGTTTAGCTTCTCCTGAAAAATGGCAAGAAGTTGATCAAGCGATTCAGAATATCTCAAAGTTTGATTGGATTGTTTTCACAAGTGTGAATGGTGTTAAAATCTTTTTTGAACGTCTTCGAACTTTGGATAAAGATGTAAGAGCCTTAAAAGGAGTTCGAATTGCGACGATTGGAGAAGTGACACGCCAAGCGATTGAAGATAAAATGCTTAAAGTGGACCTTTCTCCTTCAGAATTTGTTTCAGAAGCTTTGCTTGAAGCCTTCAAGAATGAAGGTCCTCTACAAAATAAAAAATTTCTTTTGCCTCGAGCGGATCAAGCAAGACTGGTTTTGCCAGAAGGTCTTCGTCAAGAAGGAGCAGAAGTCACAGAGCTTGCAATGTACCGTACTTTGCCTGATATTTCTGATGACAAGAAAACTCTTGTTCAAGAAATTTTAGAGAAACCTGTGGATTGGGTGACTTTTGCAAGTTCATCGACTGTAAAAAATTTTGTAGAAGGTTTTGGAGATTATTTGAAAAAAATAAAGGGAACTTTTAAAATTGCAAGCATTGGGCCTATTACTTCTGCTACAGTCAGAGAGTTGGGCCTTACTGTGGATGTAGAAGCTCAAACACATACGATTCCAGGTCTCATTGAAGCATTGGTGCAATATCATGAAGCTTAATTTAGGAAAGTTTAAAATTTCTGTTGTTTCTGATGGGTTCTTCCAATTGGATGGAGGGAGCATGTTTGGTATGGTTCCTAAAACCGTTTGGTCAAAGCATATCTCTGTGGATTCCAATAATATGGCCCTTTGGGGAACACATTGTCTTTTGGTTGAGACATCCAACAAAAAAATTCTTATTGAGACAGGCTTTGGAACAAAATTAAATGAGAAACAGCGTCAGATGTATGCTCGCCCTAATCAGAAGGATGAACTTCGTGAAAATCTGAAACAATTAGGATTGGATTTAGAAGATATTAATATTGTGATCCCTACGCATTTACATTTAGATCATGTCGGTGGATTTACAGACTATTTTGATCAAAAATGGTTCCCGCGTTTTCCAAAAGCAAAATATTTGATTCAGAAAAAAGAATGGGAAGATGCAACTCATCCTCATCGCCTTTCACGCGGTTCCTATCTTCCAGAAAATTTTATGCCGGTGGCGGATGCTCATCGGATTGAGTGGTTGGATGGAAATGTAGAAATTGAACCTGGTTTTGAGTTGATTCTGACAGGGGCTCATACGCATGGTCATCAAGCCATCAAGATTTCTTCACCAGGGCAAACTCTTTTTTGTGGAGGAGATTTGATCCCAAGTCGTTGGCATGTTCGTCAAACCTTTGTGACGGCATATGATTTATGTCCTTTTGATGTGATGGAAGTTAAGACAGAATGGCTTCACAAGGCTGAACAAGAAAATTGGATTTTGCATTGGTATCATGATCCGGAAATGCCTTTTGGAAAAGTAGGTTTAAAAAATGAAAACTTTATTCCTAAACCTTTTGAAAGCGGTGTGAAATGAGCTTCCCAAATAATCGACCTCAACGTCTAAGGCAAAATCATTCTTTAAGAAGGTTAGTTCAAGAAAATCAATTTGCTTTGCATCAATTGATTGCTCCTATTTTTGTTCGTTCTGGACAAAAAATCAGAAAAGAAATTTCTTCTATGCCTGGTGTTTTTCAACTTTCTTCAGATCAAGTTCTAAAAGAAGTGGAAGCATTACAAAAATTATCTGTTTCAACAGTTCTTCTCTTTGGAATTCCAGAGACTAAGGATGCTCAAGCGATTCAATCCTATTCTCCAAAGGGAGTTGTACAAAAAAATTTAAATATTCTCAAAAAAGAATTTCCGGATATGCTGTTTATCTCTGATGTATGTCTATGTTCTTACACATCTCATGGACATTGTGGAATTATCAAGAGTAAGGATGCAAAAATAGATCATGATGGGACTCTTAAAGTGTTGCAAAAAATAGCTCTTTCACATGCTGAAGCCGGAGCGGATATGGTTGCACCAAGTGCCATGATGGATGGACAAGTTAAGGCTATTCGAGAGTCTCTCGATCAGAATGATTTTCAAGATTTACCCGTCATGTCTTATTCTGCAAAATTCGCATCCAATTTTTATGGCCCTTTTCGCGAAGCCGCTGAATCACCTCCTCAATTTGGGGATCGAAAAACTTATCAAATGGATTTTCATAACGGTGAAGAGGCTTTAAGAGAAATTGCCCTAGATTTGGAAGAAGGTGCTGATATTGTGATGGTTAAACCTGCTTTGGCTTATTTGGATATTATTCGTCAAGCCAAACAAAACTTCTCAGCTCCTCTTGCTGCCTATCATGTTAGTGGAGAATATTCTATGGTTAAGGCCGCGGCTCAAAAAGGATGGCTTTCAGAAAAAGAAATTGTGATGGAAATTTTAAGTGCTTCACATCGCGCTGGGGCAGATCTTTTAATTACTTATTGGGCGAAAGATGTAGCCAAATGGCTGAAAGATTGAAACCTCTGAAAAAGGCCCATCTGCTACGTTACTCGCTACGCTTCTTTGTGCGGCGTACCATTAAACGTACGCCTCCGCAGTCGCTTGCGTGTGCCTTGCATCTGGACACTTTTTGAGAGGTTTCAGACTATTTATAGCTGACCAGTTAAGACTTTTAATAGATGAATAGGCTTATGTGGTTCAATCTCTACCTCTCCAATCTTTGCAGGGATTAGAATAAAATCTCCTTTTTGGACGCTTTCGTCATTTAACTTTCCAGAACCCTCTAAAATAATCCATACCTGAAAAGAATCAGATTCAATTTGCTCTATTTTTGTTTCTCTATAATTATTCTTATAGACTGTAAAATAAGAGCAAGAGACGAGAGGTTTATTTTGATCTGTAGGAGAAATTTTATTATTTTTATTCCCCCATGCAATGACTTCCATTCCTTGTGTGATATGAAGAGGTCTGGATTGACCATTATCTCCTAAACGTCCCCAATCACTAAGGCGATAGGTGACATCTGAATTCTGCTGAATTTCAATAACCACATTCCCTTTGCCTAGAGCGTGTACAGTGCCTGCAGGGACAAAGAAAACATCTCCTGCTTTAGGATTAAAGACTTGAAGATAAGAGATAACTTCATCAGAAGAAAGCGCTTTTTGAAATAAATTGGGATCAATACCTTTTTTCAGTCCGCAGAAAATTTTGGCGTCTTGACTTGCATATACGACATACCACATTTCAGTTTTGCCTAAATCCTTTTCATTTGATTGAGCATAGGTATCATTGGGATGGACTTGAAGACTTAAATCATCTTGTGCATCGATGATTTTAAAGAGGAGAGGAAATCTTTTAGGCATTTTTTTAAAATAGTTTCCCATTAAGTCTGTTTTAAGAGTTTCCATCAATTCTTGAAGTGTTTTCCCTTTGAGTTCTCCATTTTCTACAAGAGTCTGATCTTCTTCACGATCACAAATTTCCCAAGATTCTCCAATTTTTTGGTCTGTGGGAAGCTTTCGGTCAAAAATTTTCTCAATATTTCTTCCTCCCCAGATTTTTTCTTTAAAGAGAGGAGAGAATTTGATGGGGTATAAATGATTTTTCATAGTAAAATTACGATGACCTCATAGAGTGATTCTACTTAAACGCTAGTATAAAGAATTTTAGAGAGAAAGAAAAGACTATGGATGTTGAAGCAAACTTGCGTTACAAAACCCTATGGCGAGAAACAGGTTTAACGTATGGGGGAGAACCTCTTCCTATTCATAACAAACCCTATCTTATTTCACAAACTGAAGCACTTTCTTTTAAAACTAAAGTTGAAACTCTCCAAGGTATGGTTGAAAGAATAACGGTCCTTTTTCTCAAAGGACAGTTTCATGATATTTTTCGATTTGATGAGAATCTTCTGAAATTGATTCAGGCCAATCCAGGTTTCTCAGCATTTTGCCCTTTTGCCCGATGGGATTCGTTTTATGATGGGAAAAATTTGAAATTTCTAGAGTTAAATACCGATGGGACCTCGGGGATGGTGTATATGGAAGAACTGAATCGTGTTTACACCCAAGTTTTTCATGCTCAAGGAGTTGAAACCTCTTCACTCAAAGAGGATGTTCTTCGAACCTTGCTTCGTTGTTATCAGGGCTTTTCAAAAAAGAGATCAGAGAAACCTCAAATTTCGATTGTAGACTGGGCAGATGTCGCGACTCGATCTGAGCAAGAAGCTCTATGCTGGTTTTTCAAAGAAAAGGGTTACTCAACTATTTTGGCAGATCCTAGGAAGCTCTCTTATGACGGGAAAGCCCTTTATGATGGAGATTTTAGAATAGATCTCATTTATCGACGTGTGGTGACAGGGGAATACTTAAATGCTTTGGAAAAACTACACGCTTTGACTGAAAGCTATCTTGATAAGAATGTGTGTATGGTGGGGTCTTTTAGATCTCAAATTGGATTTGATAAAAGGGTTTTTGTTATTTTATCTTGCCTTGAGTTTGATTCTCTTTTTAGTCCATTTGAAAACCAGTTGAGAAGAGAATGTATTCCTTGGACACGCCTTTTGAAAAGTGGAACCACAAGCTTCAATGATAGAACCATTGAACTTCTAGACTTTTTAATTCAAAATCCTGAACAGTTTATTCTCAAACCACCTAGTCTGAATCGAGGGCAGGGTATTATTTTTGGTTCTCAAGTTAGTCAGCAGACATGGCAGAATGCTATTCATCAACATTTAGACACAGGTTATATCGTTCAAGAAAGACTTCCCATTCCTCAATGGGATGGAATGGGGTTTCATCTCGGACATTTCATTTTTGGAGGAAAGCTTTCCGGATGGATGGGACGGATCAGCTCTGATCCGTTTCTTCATGAACAAGCTCAGGAAAGATGGGTTCCCTGTTTTTTATCAGAACACAAAAATTAATTGAATTAGAACACTTAAAATTCCAACCAGACTCAAAATCACAAGTTCTCTTCCTAAAAAATGAAGCCTTTTTGACCACATCAGGCATAATCCTAATACCATCCAGACAGAAAGCCACCCAATGGTCAAAATTGTCCATTCCCAACTGCGAGACGATCCTGATTTTAGGAAGTAAATGATTGTTACAGCAGGAAGCCAGAGTGCCCCTGTCCCCAATATTAAGAATCTTAAAAGAAAAGAGGCGCGTTTTTTTAACGCAATCGCGATAGAAACAAGTAAACATGCGGTAGAGAAGCTGATGTGAAGAATGAAGCCATTCATTGTGGATAACCTTGGATTAAATCATCAATCATTTTTGATATGGAACTTGCTTGAGTAGCTTCGATTTTTCTCTTTTGATTTTATAAAAGTAAAAATTGTTTTCTTTTTCTTTGCTTTTTTATGTTCTTAAAAATTTTTGTGAGCATTCTTGCATGATTTTCTTTTGGGCAGAAGAAAAAATTTTCATAAACCAAAAATTTACTTTTTATTCGAGCTCAAACTTTATTTTTACCTAAGTTGTGCAGTAGAAATCATTTTGAAATAAATTGAAGATACTTTTTTAATGCAAACTTCACTTCTGAGAAAAATACTTGAGCAATACTCTTTTTAAAAAATTAGGACGCTGTTCTATTTTTAAATGCGATTTTTATATATGTAACTCATTCTAATAGAGTATATTACGATTTTAAAATTCTATCCTTGCAGCAGCGTTCTGAAATATTTTTTTAAATCTTTTAACTAAAACTAGAAAAGTTGGCATCAAATTCCTTTTTTTCTTCTTAGAATTAAAAATACAGAATTAAAGCTTTCATGCATTGAAATTTTATTTATTTTGTTCAATTTTGAAGAAAGAGGAAAGTTTTTCAAAATTCATATCAAGAAATTAAAAAATATTTATTCTTTTTTAAAATTTTCTGAAAGGAAGGGAGTTCGGAGATTATTTTTTTTATTTAAATAGAAAAAAACTGTTTTTTACTTTTTATTTAAATTTCTATCTCAAAGAGGGTTTTCTTTGAGTTTGAGCTTTTATGGCCTGTGAGTAAGGTGTGGATAACTTGTGGGAATTAATAAATTTTAATGTTCAAGATTGTCCGTAAAGCTTATTTAAGTCATTCCAGAAGCCAGGATAGGATTTTTTGACACATTCTGGATCTTGAATAATGAGTCCTGGGATCTTAAGCCCTGCGATTGCAAAGCTCATAGCCATGCGGTGGTCGTTATAAGTCTTAATAGAAGCAGAATGGAGAGGCTGAGGGATAATCTTTAAATAATCATTGCCTGCTTCAACTTGGGCTCCTATTTTTCTTAATTCATTGGCAAGTGCCTCAATACGATCAGTCTCTTTGATTTTTAAATGAGCAATATTTTTAATGAATGTTTCTCCCTGGGCAAAAAGGGCGATAATGGCCAAAGTTGGAACCATGTCAGGCATATCTTGAAGATCCGCTTGAATTCCATGCAAAGGACCTCCCTCTACAATGATAGAGTCAGCATTTTTTTGAACCTTACACCCCATTTGAGACATGAGATCTAAAATCTTAATATCCCCTTGAAGTGTCTGAGGATTCATATTTGTAACACAGATTTTCCCTCCAGTGACAGCCGCCGCAGCAAAAAAGTAGGAGGCATTGGATGCATCTGGTTCAATTTGATAAGCTTGAGGTTTATATTTTTGAGGAGCTGGAATTTTAAAAGTCTTTCCTTTTTCCTCTGTGACCTCAACGCCGAATATTTTCATCAAAGCTAAAGTCATATCCACATATGGTTTAGAGACTAATTTGCCTTCTAGTGAAATCTGGATAGGCTTTTGAGCATAAGGAGCTGCCATAAGAATGCTTGAAAGATATTGACTGGAGCGATCTGCTCGAAGAGAAATTTTTCCTCCCTTTAAACCATTTGCTTCGACAATAATAGGGGGGTATCCTTCTTTTTTCTCACCATAAGCTTTTGTACCAAGTTGCTTGAGCCCATCTAAAAGATCTTCAACAGGCCTTTCACGCATTCTTTTATCCCCATCAAGGGTGTAACGCCCATGCCCCAGTGCGACGAGGCTGGCAAGAAATCGTAGCGTGGTTCCTGCATTGCCTGCAAAAAGAGGTTTTCGAATAAGTCCCATACGGCCTGATCTTCCCATCACAGTGAGATTGTTTCCTTCTATAGCAATAGGGATCCCTAACTCTTGCAACGCCTTTATCATGAGCTGCGTATCATCTGCTAAAAGGCAATTGCCCAAATAACTGATTCCATCTGCAAGGGAAGCAATGATCAGGGCTCGATTGGTATAGCTTTTGGAGCTTGGGACTTGAACACTCGCATTTATTTTAGATAAAGGTTGAATTTCCAGTTCCATTAAGCGCTCCTTTTTGAAGCCGATTGAATAGATTTAAATCCATTAGGATTTTTTTGCATCCAATTCCAGGCGCTTATAATAATTGTTTCAAGATCAGGAAATTTGGGAGTCCATCCAAGTTCTTTTTGAATTTTCTTGGCACTGGCAATCAAACTGGGAGGATCTCCAGCTCGACGAGGAGATGATCGAACAGGGATTTTCTTTTTACAAATTTTCTCTGCTGCTTGAATTACTTCACGTACAGAGTAGCCATTTCCATTTCCAAGATTAAAAGCATTAGATGTATCGCTTTTTAGTGCAAGAATATGTGCTTCTGCAATGTCTAAAATATGAATGTAATC
>JAYRIK010000277.1:0-11380 GCA_041906865.1 Candidatus Auribacterota bacterium | reverse complement strand
TCCATAATCTCTGTGGAAAAACCAAAAAAGTGATCATCAAAGCTTTGCTCAAGAGGATCTTCATCCGTTCGAGACAATGTTCCAAAAACAGAAGCTTTTAAACGTTGCTCAGGAAATGGGTATAATTCCAAACCTCCCTCAAAATCAACAGCTTGATTCTCTCGAGTGGCCAAAGGCGTGGGTGTTGTAATGGGGCCCGGCAAATCCATTTGCTTGTGAAAAAAACTAAAATCACCTGTGAAGCGTAAATCATTTTTAAGTTGAAGACCCACAGAACCTGAAGGTCTTATCAATTCTTCTTCTGCATGATCTCTATAACCATCAGTTCTGGCGTATTTCATTTGTAAAAGATAATCTAATTTTTTTTCCATACCCCCTAAATCAGCACCTGAAATCACAGTTCCATATCGACCCACGGTTGTGGAGAAATTTTCAAATGAAGTCCTCCCCGTTTGGTCCATAGCTTGAAGCGGCCGATCTAAGGCCCGAACTTCTTCCTTTTCTCCAGCTTCTCTCACATGCGTAAACGAACCTGCATACTGAAATTCAGAGACATCTTTTCCAAGAATAGTAACATCTGGAAGTTCAAAACCCGATTTTTCCTCAGAAAAAGCCAGAGAAAACGTAGAAAATAAAAATCCTACTCCTAAAAATAAAAACCGTTGAACTTGTTTTCTACACCCCATAAAAATCTCCCTTATTTTTGAGCATGTAAAATTAACTCTTCATCAACCCTGTGAATTCTTTTTAAAGCTTCTGCTTTTCGTGGAAGTCCCAAATCAATCACTTTTTGATAAAGGATTTTTGCTTGATCATAACGCCCTAAGGTTTCATGGCACTCAGCAGCATCAAACAAGGCTCTTTCAACCCAGGGCTTTTCATTTGGATGGTTATAAATAATACTCAAAAAACATTCCATGGCTTCTTCTAAACGGTTTAATTTTCTAAATGATTTTCCCATTTTATAAAGCCCACTGACACTTTTCCCTGTTTGAAATGTATTTTGATAAGTTTGAGCTGCCGTATCATACTGATCCATCAAATATTGACAATCTCCACATCTCTCAATAGCATCCACTTCTAAAAAAGTCCCTTTAAACTCCTGAGAAAATTTCTGATAAATTTCTAAAGCTTTTGAATATTCTTTTTTTGCAAACAAACATTCTCCCATGTAAAACCTTGCCTCAATCAGCCATCCACTTTGATTATAAGCCTTCACAAGCTCTTCAAAGGATTCATTCGCTAAATCATATTTTTGAGATTGAAAATAGCTTTTCCCTAAAAAGAATAGCGCTTCATCAGATACATCTGACTGAGCATACTTCTTTCCAATCTCAATAAAAATATTTTCCGCTTCCTCAAATTCATTCTCATTAAAATAAATTTCTGCGATACGCAAAAGCGCATCTGCTGCAAGCTTATGTTCAGGATATTTTGCAACAAAAAGTCTAAATCGCTTTTTCGCTTCACTCCAATGATTAAGCCTAGATTCACACCATCCAGTCTCATAAAGCGCCCTCTGGGCGTAAACACCCGATGGGAATTTTACTTGAAGCCAGTCATAATCTTCACGCGCTTTCTCATACTGCCCCAGATTAAAGTAAGCATTTCCTATTTTGAACATAGCCTCTTCACAAAAAACACCTTTAGGGTATTCTTCTAGAATTCTTTGATAACTTTTAATTGAAAGATCATAATCTGCCTTTCTAAAATAAGCCCAGGCTCTTTTCATAAAAGCGTGCTCACGCCAAATACTTTTAGGATGATTCTCAATCAAAGTTTCATATGCACCCACAGCTTGATCAAATTGGGCCATTTTTAAAAAACAATTTCCAATTTGATATAAAGCATCAGGCACCATTTGAGTTTTTGCAAAAAGAGTTAGAACCTGCTCATATTTTTTAATAGCGTGATGATATTTTTTTTGAGCATAGAAAACATCACCTATTCTTTTCTGACATTCAGCCTTAAACTCCTCTGAATCTGAAAAATCTTGGGATAATTTGAACTGTTTTCTAGCGAGAGCATATTTCTTTAATTTAAAAAAACAACCTCCTAACCCATAATATGCCTGAGCTTTTGCCTTTCCAAATTCGCATGTTTCAAGCATTTTTTGATAGGTAAGCACTGCGTCCTTAATATGGTCTTGACTTAACTGACAAAAACCCAATTTTTCCATTGCATCACACATTTTTTCAGAGTGCGGGAAAAGTTTTAAAAAACTTTCAAGTTGAACTTCCGCTTTAGAGAAATTCTCAAGTTGCAGATGAGCTTCAGCAATTTTCAGAGTTACTTCCTCACGGTAAGGATTATCCATATAAACCTTTTGAAGCTGTTCAAACACACGTGCCTCACTCACATAATCTTTCACATTAAAATAGCTCCACCCAATTCCATAAAGTGCGTCCGCCACCCATTCCCCTTGAGGCGATAAAGTTATCGCCTTTTGATAATCTTTGATCGCACCAAAGTATTCTCCACCCCAATATTTAGACTCTGCCATCCAAAAATAAGCATCTGCCAATCTAACTCCCTTTGGAAACCTTTCAATATATGACACAAACTCTTGAATAGACTGCGTGTGAAATCCTAATTCTAGATCACACTTTGCAATCATAAAAAAAGCTTCTTCTTGTATCAATGAATCAATGGCCTCCTTGGAAAGTTGACTAAAAACCCCTTTTGCATCTTTCCATGAACGCATTTGTGCATAACACCAAGCTTTTGTACTCAAAGCATATGTTTTTAAAAGAGGAGAAAGGCCTTGAGAATCTAAGCTTGAAAACATGTCAATCACCTTCAAATACTCTTTTTTTCGAAAATAATTTTCTCCTATCCAATAAAATGCTTCATGACTAAAAAAACTTTTAGGATATCTGCGAATCAAAAAATCCAATTGTCCAATAGCTTGATCATATCTCTCCTGAAAATAAAGAACCTTTCCCAAAAGAAGAAGGGCTTCATCTGTTTTTCGAGAAGTAGGATACTCACTTACAAATTTTTCTAATTGTCGCTGTGAAATGTAATAGAGTTTGTCTTGATAAGCTCTTTTGGCAAGATAAAACAGGTCGCTTTCTTCTTCTTGAAAAGCGAATAAGGATATTCCAAAAACAGTAAACAAAAGGAGAAATAACAACCGTCTCATGATTGATTTAAGGAAATAGTATAAATGGAAACTCTTTATAAGAAAAGTGAATATTCTATTGTTTGATTTATGCCTGTTTTTTTGTTATTCTAAAATAGATTAAATCGCATGTTCAACTCGAAATGTTGCCTATGAACATCTCTAGAAAAGTCAGCTATATGAAAGCTGGGGGGCTTTTTTTTCTTTTCTGCTTTTTACTCGAAACAAAACCCCTCTTTGCAGAAGAACATCCTTTCCCCCCTCATGTTCAAATCCACTATCAAATTGAAGGAGAAGGCGCTGGGAGTGAAGAGCTTTACATCAAGGAAAATAAAATTCGATCTATCATCAGCATCAAAACCCCCGAAAATAATTCTGCTATCGCCATTGATCTACTTTCTATCATTCGTGGAACCGATATTATCGTTGTCGATTTAAATCAAAAGCATGCAAGTCAAATACCCAATCGTTTTAAGAAAAGTTTTGATCAAATGTCTCAAAAAGAAAAAACAATTTTTAAATGGGAAATTCTTTCGGGACTCTCCCCTGAAATTCCATCTCAATCACTTGGGAAAGAAGCAATTTTAGACAAAGAATGTAATGTCATTACTATTGAAAACAAAGCATTAAAAATGAAAGTTTGGCAGTGGAAAGATTTGATCCTAAAATGGGAAATTCAAAGTCCTTTAAAAATAATTAAAACAGCCATATCTTTAGATGAAACTTCGTCCATCAGCGACGAACTTTTTAAAATTCCAGCCGATATAACCATTGAAGAAAAGAAAAAGATTTAGTTTTTCCCAAATTCTTTCCTTCTCGCTCTCAAAAAAGCACCTGTCACAGATTTTTTATCTTGAGCAATTATCTGAGGAGATCCTTGAGCAACAATATATCCTCCCTCTTCACCTGCGCCAGGCCCTAGATCAATTACATAATCGGCTTGTTCAATCACATCCAAGTGATGCTCAATCACCAAAACTGAATGACCACAATCTCTCAATCGAAACAAAATTTTCATAAATGAAATAATATCCATCAAGTGAAGTCCCTGCGTGGGTTCATCAAAAATAAAAAGGGTATGTTTCTTAGTTTGTTTCGCAAGAAAAATAGCTAGCTTTAATCTTTGAGCTTCTCCTCCAGAAAAACTAAGAGCATTTTGTCCAAGCGCTAAATACCCTAAGCCCAACTCAATCAACGGCTCTAACTTACGGCTGATACCTGGAATATTTTTAAAAAAATCGACCGCTTCTTGAGCTGTCATCTTTAAAACTTCAGCAATATTCTTACCCTTAAATTTCACTTCCAACGTCTCCGGATTATATCGCTCTCCCAAGCAAACATCACAAGGCATTTCAAGATCTGGCAAGAAAGACATTTCAACTTGACGAATACCTTGCCCCAAACAAGCCTCACATCTGCCCCCTTTGATATTAAAACTAAATCGATCTTTTGCATAACCCCTCACCCGACTTTCAGAAGTTCGCGTAAAAAGATCTCGAATTTCATCAAAGATATTAATATAGGTGGCCGTAATTGAACGTGGGCTTCTTCCCATTTCAGCAGCATCAACAACAATGCATTGATCTATTTTCTCTTGTCCCTGTATACCCTTACAAAGTTTTTTCTTTTCCGAAGATTTTATTTTTGGGTCCAATAATTTAACCACTACATCATAAACAAGGCTACTTTTACCCGAACCCGACACTCCCGTAATGCAACAAAGAACTCCGAGAGGGATTTGAACATTAATTGATTTTAGATTATTGACACAAGCCCCTTGAATCTCTAGAAATACTTTGGATTTCACTTCCTTCTGAGACATGCCCATTTCAATAGAGTTTTCAAGAAGGCGCTTGGTTGAAGATTGCGAACAAGCAAGAACATCTTGTATAGAGCCTTCAACCACAATCACTCCTCCATCAGGCCCTGCCCCAACTCCCAATTCTATAATTTTGTCAGCAGAGCGAATCACGGCTTCATCATGTTCAATCACAATCATTGTATTTCCCTGATCACGCACTTTTAACAAAATTTTTAATAAAAGATCGATTTCGCTTGGGTGCAAACCTAAGGTAGGTTCATCTAAAATATAAACCACCTCCACTAACCCCGAAGCCATGTGAGAAGTTAATCTTACTCGCTGAAGTTCCCCTGAAGATAAAGTCGTTGCCCTGCGATTCAGAGAAAGATAAGCAAGCCCCATTTCTATTAGAAGATTTAATCGTTCGATAACATTTTTAGAAATTTCTTTCCAAATCTTAAACCGAAACTCTCCAATAGGTTTAAATTCTTTAAAAAACATCAAGAGACTTTGAATATTCTTTTCTCCTAGCTCAAAAATATTATAATCGCCTACACGAACAGCTAAAGCTTCTGGATTTAGACGTCTTCCATCACACAAGGAGCATACTTTTTCGGAGCGAGCACCTTTGATTGATATTTTAGAGGACCGGCACTGCTCCGCTGTCATCAGGCCTAACCCATGACAACGCTCACACACACCATACGGACTATTAAATGAAAATGATGAAGGAGGAAGATTTCCAAAAAGAAGCTGACAGTCTAAGCAGCGATAATCATTTGAGAAAAATAAGTTTTTAGAAAGATTCTCGGAAAATAAATGAACAACTCCACGTCCGTATTTTAATGCCATTTCAATGGATTCTGTTAGACGAGAGCGTTCTTGACGTTTGATAAAGAGTCGATCAATAATAATTTCGACATTTTTCCCTAAAGGAATTTCTGACTCACTTAAATCAAAAATTTCTTCATCAATCCGAGCCCTGACAAACCCTTCTTTTCTCCATCGATCTAGGGATGTTTCTGAAGCCACAGGCGCTAATACAAGAAAAGACTCATTCTCAGACTGACTTAAGAGCTCATTAACAATTTCATGCGAAGTATAACGTTTAAGCTTTTTCTGGCAGTGATAACAAAAAATATCTCCGATTCGAGAAAAAAGAAGTCTTAAGAGATCTTGAACTTCGACAAGTGTTCCAACTGTCGAGCGTTTGTTTATTTTTGAGCGGTCCTGCCCTGCAAGAAAAACGGGTGGAAGCCCTTCAATAGAGTCTACATCCGGCTTAGAAATATCCCCTACCCAGCCACGCATGTCTTCGGAAACAAAATCTAAATATCGCCTACGCCCTTCTTGATAAAGCGTATCAACCACAAGAGAGGATTTGCCTGAACCACTGACACCCGTAACAACGATTAATTCATGGAGGGGTAAATCAACATTGACGTTTTTTAAAAAATGCTCGCGCGCACCACGGATAGATATTTTTTGATGAGTCATGACTCAATACTATCACCCTGCAACAAGAGCAGCATCCTCACTTTTCTCTTTATCTTTTGCCATACGAATGGAAACAAGCTTAGAAACTCCGGACTCTTCCATCGTCACGCCATAGATAATATCTGCAACACCAATCGTTCTCTTATTATGCGTAATAAGAATAAACTGTGTCATAGCTTTAAAATCATCCAAGAGAGAAAGGAATCTCAAAATATTAGATTCATCCAAAGCCGCGTCCATTTCATCCATCATGCAAAAGGGACTTGGGCGAACCTTAAAAATAGCCAAAAGCAAAGCAACCGCCGTTAAAGTCCTCTCACCCCCCGATAGAAGTGAAATAGCCTGCAATTTTTTTCCGGTGGGCTGTGCAGAGATTTCAATTCCACACTCTAAAACATCCCCTTCGTCCGTCAATTGAAGAACCGCTCGACCTCCACCAAAAAGCTTCCTGAAAAGCTCATTAAATGTACCTTGAATCTTTTGAAATGTTTCTACAAACATCTCTTTTGTCGTTGCATTTATCTTCTGAATCGCTCGAACTAAATCTTCTTTGGAGTTAACCAAATCTTCTTGTTGTTTCATCAAAAATTCATAGCGAGATTTATGTTCATCATACTCTTGAATAGCAACCAAATTTACTTCTCCCATTTGGCGAAGTTTTTCTTGAAGCTCTATGATCTTCTGCTGAACATCTCCCAAAATAAAACCTTCTATCTCCAAAGGAATTGTAGATAAATCAATCTCGTATTTTTCTTTCATTCTTTGTGCAATATTTTGCTTCTGAATTTCAGCTTGAGCTTTTTTAATCTCAAGATTAGAAATTTCTTCTCTTAATCGAGCAAGCTCTTGAATTTGACGACCCAATGTTTCTCTATCCAACTGAAGGCTTTTTGTAATACCTTCGACTTGCTGGGCTATTTCTAAACTTTTTTTCTTTGAGGCTTCTCGCTCTTCTGTGCGACGAGTAATTTCCTCTGTCAAATTTTGTAATCTAAGCTGACTTTCTTCTTTCTTTTTCGTATTACTCAAAACATCTTCTGCTCTCTTTGTGATAAGCCTTTCTGCTTCTTGAAAAGCCTCTTGCAACTCTGAAATTCTAGTTTGAAAACGCTTTTCTTCTTCCTCGATAGAGCGACTCAACACTTTAACTTCGGCCAATTCAACCAAAGCCGCTTCTTTTTGTTCAGATAAACCTGTCACTTCTTTTTCTTTTTCTTCAATTTGAAAGGATAAGTTCTTACTTTTCTCCAAGACAGAAGCTAGATTTTCAGAAATATGACTGATCATCACTCCCAATTCTGTCATTTCTTTTTCAAGATCTTCTTTTTCTTTTAGCAAACTCCAATTTTCTTCTTCGAGGTCTTTCGCTTTTCCTACCAATCTTTCTAGATGTCCACCAACATTTGCCAATTCAAGCTCTTTAGTTCTTAAAAGACTTTGAGCCTGCACTAAAGTCTCTTTTAACTTTAATAATTGGCTCTCAATGGGACTCTTTAACTGCTGAATTTCTTTCATCTTCTGAGTAGATGCATTAATTTCACTTTCAAGCGAAGCAAAATCCAAAGGGGCTTCTTCTGAAATTCCATTAAAAGACCATGTTCCATCATAATCAATAAAATCACCTTCTAAAGTCACAAAACGAAAACGGCCTAACCATTGATTATCAATTTGTTTCAACGATTCAAAATCACGAATAATCACCAAATCTTTCAATAAAGCCCGCACAGCATTACGATATTTATCAGAATACCGAACAAGTTCTGATGCATAGCCCATAAAGCCTGGAATAGACGCAAGATTTTCAGCAGCAGCTGGTTGAACTTCCACATCTAGCGCAAGAAAAACAGATTGATTCCTTCTTTGAATCAAATGTCTATTTTCTTTAATGATGGACCCCAGCTTAATTCCCAAACATGCCTTCATCGCTTTTTGATATTGATGCGGAATTTCCATCACCGTATGAACCAAGGTATCCACACCTGAAAAGTTCGATGATGTCGAAAGAGCACCAAATTCCATAGCAACCTGACGGCGAGCTGTATTGGTTAAAAGCTTTTCTTTTTCTTTTTCCAACGCTTGGGAAAAACGAAGCAATTCAGACTCAATCTTTTCCTTTTCTTCAAGATACAACTTCAAGCTTTGGCGAGCAGCTTCAACCTCTTGATCTACGCTAGAGTTATTGGACTGACACTGAGCTTTTTCAGTCTCTTTTTCTTTAATATGAACAGCTAACTTTTCTTGCTCAGTGATTAATTTTTCCTGTCTTAATACCAAATCTTTTTGACGATGATGCTGCACCATAAGTTGATTATTAAACTGCGCTTCTTGTTGTTTTAAATCAATCAACTGTGCTTTGGCTGAATTCAAACCCTCTTGACTTTGCTCAAAAAGTCTTACGACATCCTCAAGACCTGTTTTCTTTTGCTGAAGTTGGGCTTTTTGATCTTTATAGGAGTCATGAAATTTATTTCTATTTTCCTCTTCAGTCGACAGTTGATTTTTTAATTCATCTAATCTTTTTCGAGCCTGCTCAATATCTTGCCCATCTGAAACAAGTCGTGTTTCAAACTCAGAAAGTCTTTCTTTTAAAAGCTGTACCTCACCCGTTGCTGTTTCAATGCGATGATAAAGATCTAAGTCCTGCTTTTCTAATTGGTGAAGTTCATCAAAAATAGCTTGATGACTTTTTTCAACCTCTTCAATTTTTGTCTCTAAAATGCCTACTTCTGATTGAAGAGAATCTTTTAATTGCGTCCCCTTTTCTAATTCTTGAACCCTTTGTTCAAATTCTTTAGAACGCTCTTCAAACTCAACACGTGAAACTTTTAATTCTAATTGTTTTAACTCATCTCGTGCTTCTTGATAACGCCGCGCCTTCCCTGCTTGACGCTCTAAAGAAATAATTTGACGTTTTACTTCACGAATAATATCTGCAAGGCGAATTAAATTAGCATCTGTCGATTCTAATCTCTGAAGAGAAGCCTTCTTTTTAACCTTAAATTTCATAATCCCTGCCGCTTCTTCAAAAACAGCGCGACGATCTTCTGGCTTTGCACTTAAGACCATGTCAATTCTTCCCTGTTCAAGAAAGAAGTAAGCATTGGTTCCAATACCTGTCCCCATAAAAAGTTCACGAATATCGCGCAAAAGACAGGGTGTCTGATTCAACAAATATTGACTTTCTCCAGATCGAAACAATCGGCGGGTAATGGTCACTTCGTGATAATCGACAGGGAGTGCCTTATCATCATTGATAAAAGTTACGGAAACTTCCGCTCGTCCAATGGCTTTACGGATATCGGTTCCATTAAAAATAACGTCTTCCATCTGAGTTCCGCGCAAAATACGAGGATTTTGCTCTCCAAAAACCCATCTAAGCGCATCTCCAACATTGCTTTTTCCGCACCCATTGGGACCAATAATGGCAGTAACGCCTGATTCTAGATCAATAACTGTTTTGTCCGCAAATGATTTAAAACCAAGAAGTTCCAGTTTTTTTAAGTACATACACCCCCCTTACCTACTACATTCAGTGGATTTAACGAAAAGTTACCACAACATCTTGTATATTTGCAAGAAAATAACTGCACTTTTAATAAATTAAAAACCTCCTTTTCTTGAGTATAGTTAATCCCTATAATAAGCCACTAAAAAAGTTAACAACCAACATCTATTGAAATCAATTAATAATGATGAAAACAAGTCTTATCATTCCAACCTATAATCGAGCAGATTTCCTAAAAGAAGCACTCGAATCTGTATTCAATCAAAAGCACCTGCCCGATGAAATCATTGTGGTAGACGATGGATCTACCGATCACACCCCTGAAATCATAAAATTATTCCCGGAGATTATTGCTATTCAGCAAAAAAACCAAGGAGTAAGCTCAGCAAGAAATACAGGACTTAAAATAGCAACGGGTGAATGGATATGCTTTCTTGATTCAGATGATTTGTGGAAGCCTGAGAAGCTATACATTCAACTACAGGTCGCTCGAAAATATCCTGAAATTTTCATTTTTCACACAGAAGAAGTTTGGATGAGAAATGAAAAACAGGTTAATCAAGGCAAACGTCATCAAAAATCTGGAGGATGGATTTTTGAAAGATGTTTAAAATTATGTCTCATCAGTCCTTCTTCTGTGATGATTCGTAAAAGTGTTTTTGAAACAGTCGGCCACTTTGATGAGACACTTCCAGCCTGCGAAGACTATGACTTATGGCTCAGAAGCACCCTCCACTACCCCGTTCATTTTATCCCTGAACCACTCATCATTAAAAGAGGGGGACATTCAGATCAACTTTCAAAAAAATTCTTTGGAATGGATAAATTTCGTGTACAAGCTCTTGAAAAAATTCTTTTGGATTCAAAGTTGACCCATTATCAGAAAACAGTGGTCGAAGAAGAGATCAAAGAAAAAAGCAAAATCTATGCCCAGGGTTGTCTTAAAAGAGATAGAATGCAAGAATATGCTGAGTACCAACTTAAATCTCACTAAGGAGGCCATATTGCACTATACATATACAGATTCGACTATATTTCTGGCCTCCTTGTACTTTGGTTACTTTATGAACAGTAATAAATGAACTGACCTGTAAAAATCAGAAAAAAGTCTTTTATGAAAATTGCATCTCTTTCTTTGACTGAATTAATAAAACTCAAGTCTCCTTTTAACTTTAATTACGGTTCTGTTCCTGGCGAGCTCAAAGAATCGATTCAAAGCATTGGAGTAACACATTATCCACAAATCATGCAATCAGCATCGGAATATATTCTCATCACAGGAAACAGAAGAATTCAAATTGCTCACGAGCTTAATTCAAAACAAAATCTTCCCGTGATTATTTATGAGAAAGATGAAATCTCCGAGTTAGATGGACTCAAAATTCAACTATTAGAAAATCTAGCCACAAGGAAGCTCAATCCTATAGAAAAATCAAATATTTTAACTCTCTTA
>JAYRIK010000276.1:0-9639 GCA_041906865.1 Candidatus Auribacterota bacterium | reverse complement strand
TTTTGCCTTGCCCCGGGGTTGCGAAAGCTCCTGGTCTTGGAGAAGTTGTTGCTTGTTTTTGTCTAATCCCATCAAACCAAAACGACATAAACTTACAAGTTGAAGAGAAAATGGTTTGAATATCATCTTCAGTGAGTAATTTCTTAAACTGTAATGTGGCTGGTTTTCTCTTTAATTCAGCTTCAACTATCCCCGGATTAACAACCCTTAGGGTCTTTTCTGAAAGAATTTCCCAGCGAAGCATGGCTTGAAAAAAAGGAGACAAATCTGGATTTCTCAAAGCTCGATCTAAAATCCAAAGTCTTTCCCGCCCCTCACTAAACCTTCCCTCGCGTTCACAAAATTTTTGTAATGAAAGATGAAATTGGCCCAAATCACTTTCATGCCATGAATCACCTGAAGTTGAAAGATACAAAGCTTCTCTTCTCACAATCTTTAATTCAAGACGAAGATATTTTTCGATTGCATCAAAATATTTTCTTCGAAAAACTTCGTTGCTGGCAAGTTTGTGATCTATCTGCTCCACACTTGCATCTCTTGAGAAAAGTTCCTCTTTTAAGGTTTGAAACTCTTCCCGTGCTTTTTTTTGTTCAATTATTTTTACAGCTCGGGCACAGAACATTTTCAGTGAAACTGAACGTTCTTTGGAATAGCGTAAAAACTTTTTTAAGTGAACTCGGATCACATTCCCCGTTACTTCAATCGGGAAAGATTCGTCCCGCTCTTCGGGTTCTGGCGCCTCATTTATTTCAAAATGAAAAGAAGAATTTTTATTTTGAATCACTTCTAGCAATATTTCAAAATCACCTGAAAAATCAGTGAAAGATGGGCTTTCTGGTATTTGTCTTTTTTGCATTTGTCTCTGATATCTCTTCAAAATTCGAAGGACTTTGTCTTTGGGATTTTTATCTCGTTCTACCCAAGTGTTGTATACATAGTGAAATAAAATGGTAATACCCGTAGCCCCTATCAAAAGAGGAATCTGTGCCACAGAAAAACCAAGAAATGTTATAACCACCATCAATGGCGAAAATAATTTCACTCCAATCCAAAAATACTGAACAAAGAGTTCCCACTTAGATCCAGAACCTGATTTTGGAAGATGGAATAAAGAAAACAGGGTCGGAAATCCTAGAGCAAAAATAAAATGAAGAAATAAATTAGTCCCTGCTATAAAAGGAATACCTGTCACAGAAGTAAGAACGGCAAAGAGTCCAAAATTAAGGAGAATTACAAAAATATTTTCAAATGTCGGGCCCCATTTTTCATAATTTTTTAAATGCCTTAGCCATGGGAAAAGGCCTTTGCCATCACCAGAATCTGGTTTTTTGACACTCTCCAAATCTGGAGGGATTATAGTCAATGTTATTAATTCTTCTCGAGGAGTTGTCAGAGCGGAGACCGCAACACCTGCAACAACAGCTTGTAAGAGATCTGTTACTGTTAGTGTTCCTTCACCGGAAGGAAGTCCTGCCGGTTTCGCTTGAGCAGCTGACTCAGAAACAACAGGAGGAACTTGAGTTTGATTTGGAGATGAAGCTGGAGCAGGCTTTTTATTTCCTTTAAAAGCTAACCTGACAAGATCTCTTAACTGCCGCCACTGATCACCCGCAGGCTTAGCTGATTGAGCAGGAGGTTTGGATACGGGCTCAGGATTACCAACAGCCTGTGTAGCCCTGGCAGCTAATATAACAGGGAGCAACAATCCTGGAGCACTCGCTTGAGCTCTTGCTTCTTCAGGACCGAAGTTAACTTCTGTAGTTGTCGTATGATCTGGCTCTTGACCTGCATAAGTCATAGAAACAGGTTTGGGCACCAAAACTTTATTTAACGTTTCTCGCAAAGCTGTTAAAGATTCTTCGGTTTGATTTTTGAAAAACTCCCACACAGCGTTCCATAAAGACCGACTTTGTGCTCCATTCAAATTTAAAAATCTACTAAAATTACTCCAAAATACCTTATGTGATAAGAGACCTACAATTTCTACCGAAAAACAAACTTGCGCAGCCATCCACGCCTGCTCTAAACTGCCCATTTCTAGAATAGTTAATACCGCAGTAAACAAAGCTTTTTCTTCTGCATCTTGAATAGAGTCTTTCGAATGTTTATCAGAAGAAGTCCCTTCAGCCTCTATCTCATATCCCACCCTAGCCAAAGCAACTCGAGCAAATTCAGCTTCTACTGGATTTCCAGACAAATATCTTTCAATTAAAATCTTCAAAGCCTCTTTCCAAATAATGGGCTCCAAAGTCTTTTGCATGATATCAGCTAAACATTCTGCTAAATCTTCTTCCGCTTTTCTTTCGAGATGATCAAGCTCTGCTTTAGAGTAAGAGCGACCATATACTCTAGGTCTTACAATCCCATTCCCACATCCTCTTAATATTTCCAACGCCTTCAGCCTGAGAAAAGGAGATTGAACTCGTCCATATCCCAGAATAAAAGAAGAAAGATGTTCAAGTAGTCTCATGCGCTGCAGAAAATCAAAAGTATGCGCACTCACCTGAACAAGATCTAAAAAAGCTGAAACAGCGTCTCCATCCTCGGTAAAAAGAACCTGCACCAAAATGGATTCAAGATGTTCCCTTAAGGGGATTCCTCTAACATTTGGATTCTCTTTGTAACTCTTATCTTCATCTTCTTCAGCAAGAGCAATCAATCTTTTCATGGAAGCGATTCTTAAATCTAATTTAACCGATGGCGTCCCTCCCCCAACAGCTAAAAATAATAATTCTTCTCGAGTCGCTTTCGTTTCAATATATTTCAATTTTCCATCATGATCCATATCCCAAAAACCTTTGTCCTTCAACCAAATATCTGCTGGATCATCCATAAGAGACCAATATGTTGGAGAATAAGCTGTGTCATAAACAGTCCCATAAATCTGGGCCAATCTTTCTAAAATATCATGCTTGCTATACCCCCTGCGTATGCATAGCATAAACAGAAAGAAGAGAGAGAAAGGTCTCTTTTTTCCTAAAATCCATTCTTTATTTTTACAAGTCGTCCCTTCCATCAATGAGACCACCCAACGATAAAGCAGATACTTTAATCTCGCATCATGAGGAGGAATCCCGATAACCATATAAAGAGGATCTACAAAGGACCAGAAAAAAGGACGAATAACAGCAGCTATTACTTTTGTATAAACTTGAAATTCATTCGCTTTGCGAAATGCTTCTTCCATCACTTGAGCAATAAGCCCTATTTCTTTTCTCAAAAGTCGAGGAGGAAGCTCAAAAACTTTTCGTACGGCCACAGCTGCATGAGAAAAAAAGAGGTCTAAAATATGCTCTTTCTTATCAGGAAACCGTTCTAATGCCCTACACATAGCCCAATAAGCCAATTTAACTTTCAGGCTCCATGGCAAACCAGATTTAAATAGATCTTCAAAACTTCGGCTAAAATCAATCGCATTATAAAATCTTGCAGATAACCACCCTGAAATCTCTTCACCAAATTTTTCACAACCTTTTCTGATCCATCCTTCGGGAATGTCCTCAAGAACCCTTCTCCACTGCGGGTCTGCACTCAAATTTTCCTGTCTCACGACCTTAGCTAAAGCATTTCTAAATTCTTGCAACGCTTGAGGCGTACGTACTTCAAGAAGATAGTGCCAATCATAAGAATAATTGAGGTGTGCCATATCTCCAGAGTTTAAACCTAATGCGGCGACAAAATCATTCAACCGATCTTGATCGTGAAAAAGAGTTTCTGCCGCAAGCAAAGCTTGTTCTAAAGATCCATTTTGTAACACATCCAACAAAACAAGTGAAAATGCTTTTTGTTGAGAACTTAATCCTGAACAATCCAAAAGAGAAACCAAAGAAGTTCTTAAAAATTTTGGACGACATCCTAACCGATCTAAAGCAATTCCAGCAGATTGAGAAGCTTCTTCATTTCCATCCAACCATCTGCCAACCAAAAGATTCAAAGCCTTTGCCCAAATCTGATAATCAAAACTCCTTTCCACAATATCTGCCAAACCGTTCGATAAATTTTCTTCAATTCTCTTTTTATCTTTTTTTTGCCCTCGACCATAAGAATAATCTATACCAACTAGTATTCTGAGCGCATATTCTCTTATATCGATTGACCGACGAAATACTCCAACACCAAGAATAAAAGTAACCAGATGACGAATCATCCTTTCACATCCTTCTTGATCAAAAATATGCATACAAGCAGAGATAAGATCTAAAACAACTTCAATAAGTTTTTCACTCTCTGACACAAAAAGAATATGAAACAAAACAGCCTCAAGAAAATCAATCAGAGGGAAAGTTTCCCTAATCAGAGGTTGGGATGCTCTATCTCTATGTTCATTGGCAATATCTATCAATTTTTTAATCGAAGCAATTCCTATGAAGGAACCAGGATATAGATTCTCATGTATGGCGAAATGCAACATTTCTCCTATCGATGGACTTCCATCCCTAAATTCTCGATCTCCTCCCGTATGTTGAAATGACCAGGGCGAAGAACCAAAATCTAGACCATTATCCAAAAGAGGAAAGTGCCGATACTTAGCATCATAATTTTCAAATCCATAAATTTGAGAAAAGCGTCCCCACAAATCATTAAACTGTTTAAGGATAAAAAACCTAAAGAAGAATACACTCGCATAGGCCCGCTTGGGGGACTGAAACATCGCATTTGGGTGTGAAGAATTCTGACAAAATATCACTGCCCAACGATAAAGAAAATAACGCAATCTAAAATTATCCCCTCCCACATTTCTCAACCCCCTAAAAAATGGGAAAAAGACAATTGCTTCAAGATTATCTCTAGAGTCTATATTCAAATCATTTGCATCTTGTAAGGCAACTCTTACTACCCGATCAATCGTTCCCATTTCTCTTTCTTGTTCATGTGCAGAAAGTTCAAAAGCCTTTTGAACAGCCTCAGCTGCATATACAAAGAAGAGCCCGTAAAGATTTTTCTTCCTTTCCGGACATTTTTGACAAGCTCTTTGTATGATTTGATAAGCAAACCTGATTTTTGTACTTGGAGATAGTTTCTTTTGATCGCGGGAAAGGATAAACATTATCGCCTCAACAGAATCTAAAAGGCTAAAATCAACACTAGCCATACTAGCAATAAACTTTTTAGCCTCTTTTAATTGGTCAAGATCAGAGATATCGCTTATATTTTTTTCCCATCCTTCGTCTGCGTGAGAAGATGTTGCTCCAGCAAGAGACATTCCCCTCTTTCCTCCTCCCGAATCTGAAACAAGCATAAGCCCTCCACCCGCAGTGGCAACACACACAGAGGCTTGAGAAGGGACAGGACCTTTTCTAGTTTTTGGAGAAGGTTTTCTATCGTCAAGAGGTCGCGTATTTACACGTGAATCAGCCAAAAATACCTTCCTTTTTAACTCAACCTGAACGGCTCTATAAAAAGATCCGTCAAGATCATTAGGATGATATGGCTCAATAGCCTTTAATGCTCCTTCATCCATTAAAGGGATAATCTCTTTCATTAATTCATGATAGGCAGTCCCTTCAATACAAGCATCTACAGATGAAGTCAAAGCATGAGCTCTTTTCTCTACATCCCTAGTTTCTGAGCCAACTCGGTACTCTGGGAAAAGTTCTGGAATTAATACTCCTTCGGTATATTCATGACGACGTAAAATCAAACAAGCTTTTTCATTGTTTCGAATGCGATTCATAAGGCTGCGTAAAACTTTAATTTTTCCTGTCTCTTTATCAAAATAAGCAAAATCATTTTGATGATCATCTTCAAAAAAATCTACTTCCTCAAAAGGAATATTTTCATAGGCAATTTTTCTTTTTGCTAATTCAACCACCAATTTCTCAATTTTTTCATCATCTTGTAATTCTGCTTGATATCCCCCAGAACCTGGTTTTTGAAAAGCAACTCTTGCCTCATCAGGTCTTAAAATATTTTTTAAAAAACCAATTTCTCCTTTCAAAATTTTATCTATATCTATAGCATCCAAACATGAACTTAATGTAAAAGATTTACCATTCTTCAATTTTTTTTCAACACGACTTCGTGAGTTAGGACTCAATCCTGATGTTTCTTGTTCTAATTCAAACCGAATCAACACTTGAAAAACAGGAGATAGTTCTGAATTTTCCAACATCCGATCAAGGGCAAAAAACCTTAAACTTACATCATCATAAGGACGACCTTCATTCCATCTAACAACATTTGATCTTGATTGGTTAGGATCGTGAGCATAACCATGTTTTTTAAAATACTCTAAACAAGCACGATCGTTTTGTATTCTCAATGTCAGATGATTTTGACTCCAAGTAAAATAACGACCTTGCAACCAAGGATCTGCCTTAAAATTCTCATAAATTGTTTGAGCTGTTTCATTATCCGGGTAAAGTTCTTTTTTCTGCCGCATTAACTCTCGCATCTTGTCTTGTTGTTCTAAAAAATCAGAAAAGCTAATGCAAAAAATTTCCAAATCTAAAGAATCCTCTTCATACCCTTTCATAAAAGCGGCATAATCCAAAACAACTTTACCTTTTATCAGTTGAATGGGAGGACTTGATACTTCTGGTTTAGGGGGAATACCCAGAAACGGACCATTCTCTACTTCAATATCACCTTTTTTCAAAAGCTCTATTAAACGATAAAATTTTTGTTTCTCGGTAAAATCATTTGTTGTGCCGTGAAATTTCTGCAAGATAGCTAAAATTTCTAATTGTGTACTGTCTAAATTTGGCGCTTCTATAGATTGATGCTCACCCTTTCTTTCAACACTTTCACCATTCATAACTTTATTCCAAAGAGATAAAAATTCACTCCAAAAGAAATGAAGGGTAAATGAAAGAGCAAGAACCCATCCAAAAATCATTTGATTCATAATCAAGGCAGGAAGACCCATAACAAAAACAGATAAAATAATAGGAGAAAAAATAAACAATCCACTTATCAATTGATCATGAAAAACCTTACTTTTTTCATTGGACGCAGTCCCTGGCAAATGAGACAAAGAAAATACGAATGGCAAAGCTAATGCTGAAACAATTCTAACCATTGGACTGGGATGGTTAATAGCTTCATTAAAGAAAGATTTTGCTGCAGCAACCCAAGGGCGAGATTCATCTAAAATTCCTAACTCAAAGAGCTTCATAGCAATCGCAAAAGGCAACGCACTCCATCCAACTGTCCACAAATTTTCAAAAATAGGACCCCAATATTTGTACCCTGGTAAATCTTTCAACCAAGGGAAAAGGGCTTTTCCATCTTGAATTGTTTGGGTGTTTCTTCTTTGAAGCTCTTGTTGAACAGCATTATAAAATTCTTTTTTAGCATCATTGGGATGCTTCTTTTGAATGGCTTCAAGTTCTGATTTTTTCATGATTTGAATCACGCACTTCATCAAAGAATGTGCAGCATTACTCTTAGGAGAGGCCAGGTCTCCATCGCCAATTCTCTTACCCACAGCACAAGCAAGTGTATAAGCGTGATCTCCATCACTTCTATTAAGTAAACCTCTTTTAACAAGCTGAGGGATTAAAAATCCTTTCATCCAGACATGCCGCCTTAAAGTAAGTTGAACAACAGGATCATTTTTAATTTGATTCCAAAGATCCTGACGAATTTGAAGGGCTGGCTTGAATTTATCCGACGTAGAATCTTTAGCAGGCACTAAGAAAACTAAAGAGTCCCCTTCTCTCAAAGAATCAACCGGTTCAAATGGGATGCTAACATACTCAAGAGGATCTATTTTTTGAAGAGCCGATAAGATTGTATCTACTTCCTCAAGGCTAGGAGAATTTTGTTCCTCTTCTTTCTGTATTCCAGGAATATGAAAAACTGCCTTATCAAGAACACTCTGCCATTCATCAGATACAGACAATCTTCTAAAAAGAAAATCATCTATTCTCTCTGCTAATTCACGAGGCTGCATCTTACAATTGGATAGAGCTACAAAGTCCCAAAGTTGATCGGCAATCTTCTCTAACGATTCAGGAAAGCTTGGAAATTCTTCTAAAAAAGCCTCAAAAACAAAATCCACACTTTCACAGGCAAAAACTCCGTTATGAATAAATTCATCCGCAATTAAGAGGAAAACAGCAAGTACATTATTATGTTGAGAAACCACATCCGTATCCACCAGATGAAAATCTTTTGGAAAATTAGAAAGAAGTTTTTCTATATTTTCTAATGTAATAGCTTGGTCTTTCGGCCAGTCCACCATCACATTTCTTGCAAAAGGGTCCCAAATAAATATTTTTTCACCTGAAACCTTCCACAACTGAAAATAAAATCGAGCCAAGGCTTTGAACAGTTTTCGTCGTACTTCGTAATACTCTTCAACAGACATTCGTTTTTCATAAAATTCTTTTTTTAATCCCAAAATTAAATCTTGTACATTTTTACCTTCTATATAATTCTCACTAAAAACCCAAGATTTTTTATTGTTTTCATCTTTTCCTTCCCAAACCTCCCCAAATCCCAAGCAATAACCATTCTCGGCCCATTTTTGAGTTTCACTGACAATGAATCCTACCGGATCTTGCGTATGCTTTTTTATTACCTCTCTATAAAATCTAGGTTGAGTTACTTTAAAAACAATCTTTTTTACTCCACCTTCTTTTAAGGGTAATACCAACTGGTAGACATGCTTCATTGCATTTTTTCGGAGTGAAATAGGAATGATTTGAATAGGAAAAGCTTCATCTGAATCGAGACTTTCTCCATGAATATTAACGAAGGAAGTCTCTAAAACTCCATCCCGAATAGCTTGCGAAACCAACTCTTTATCCCGGTCAGGAATAGTTACACTTCCCTGTTCCCATTGGAAGAAACTCACAAACTGCTGACGTTTTAACAATTCGTCTAAAACTGCTCTATAAAAAATATTTCCTTTATCATTAGGATGAGAGTTCTTAACTGCCTTTAACTCTTTCTCACTCAATAGAGGGATTGTGTGCCTCATAAGGGCATGATAAGAAGTTTTTTCTAGTTGAGCATCAATGCGGGAAGTAATGGCATGGGCTTCTCTAAGTTGATCTTCATCTAAAGCATCAAAAACTGTACGATCTGTCGAAGGATGCCCGCGATCTAAACTGGGGATAAGAACACCTTCAATATATTCATGCCTGATCAAAATGAGTAATGCATCTCGATCATTTTTGATTCGATTCCAAAGATGGCGATGAACTTTTATTTTTTTCGAAACAGCATCATAAAAAGCTAAATCTTGCGCCCGATTCTCAGGCAACACATCTATCACCTCAAAATAATCAGAAAGATCTGCATTAGATTTTCTTAGTCCTTCTAATTCCTTGAATTTCTCTGAAGCCTTCCATTCACTTAAAACAATCTCCACGGCATAATTAAGTCGCCCTTCAAGAATCGCAGGCCCTGTCGTTCCATTTTTTTTAACTGTCGTTGGCCTTTTAAAAGCCCCCAATGAATCTAAAAATTTACAAGCTTCTTTCCCAAAAACTTCTTTCCAATCTTTAGAAACAGTTTTTGAAGCAACACGTAAAAAGTCTTGGGCAGATATCATTTGAAGGTGATAAGAGCCAATCATTCCATCGGACAGCATTTGAACATCGCTACTCTCCCACAATAGTTTCGAATCCTTAGGAACAAATCTTAAAACAAAAGTTTGTTTGCCTTTTTTTGCTAAAATAAAACGTG
>JAYRIK010000275.1:0-7059 GCA_041906865.1 Candidatus Auribacterota bacterium | reverse complement strand
TTCGTGTTCAGACAGGGCGATGAACACAAATTTGCGTATGATTTCGAAACCATGTTAAAATTATTAGAAGAAAATGGCTGGCCTCGGAAAGTTGTTTTTTTTGCTGGAAAAGGAAATAATGCAGGGGATGCTTTTGTTGCTGCAAGGTTATTAGATGAAAAAGAGGTAAAGACTTTGACGTTGGTTTTAGCTCCCTTTGATCAAGTGAAGGCAGAGGCGAAAGAAAATTTGAAGAAATTACGATCACGCACAAATCAGGTTTTAGAGATTAAAACGCGGGAAGATTTAGTCCATATCCTTCATGAATTTTCAGATTGTTCTATAGGTGTTGATGGAATGGTTGGAACAGGGGCTAAGGGTGGAACTTTACAGGGGTTGCTGGCGGAAGCAGCCGATATGCTCAATGAACTTCCTGTTCGATCAGTGGTAGCCATTGATATTCCCAGTGGACTGAATCCGAATACAGGTTTAGTTGAAGGCCCTTGTGTTCGAGCCGACTACACTTTAGCTCTGGGTCTTCCTAAAAAAGGGCTTCTTGTTCAAGATGGTTTGGAGTGGTCCGGACAAATTCATGTTTTAGATTTAGGATTTCCTAAAGATTTATTAAAAGAACTTGTTAGTCATGAATTTCTTTTGACCCCGGATGTTTTAAGCCCTTTATATCAAAGAAATCGAATCAGTCACAAAGGAACTTATGGACATCTTTTTATTTTGGGGGGATCTCCGGGATTGACAGGAGCTCCTTGTCTAGCTGCTTTGTCTGCTTTGAGAGCTGGAGCAGGGCTTGTGACGGTTGGCATTGCTCAGAGTTTGAACTCTATTTTGGAAATTAAACTCACAGAGCCGATGACATTTCCTTTGCCTGAAAATACTCCAGGGTATATTGGGGTAAAAGCTTTAGATTCGATTATTTCTTTTTTAGAACGTGCTACGGCAGTTGTGATTGGTCCGGGATTAGGAAGAGAAAAAGAGACGGTTGAAATGCTTTATCAGCTTCTTCCGAAATTAGAAATTCCTGTCGTTATTGACGCAGATGGTTTGAATGCACTTGCTCAAGATATTTCTATTTTAAAGAAAATGAAAGCCCCTGTGGTTTTAACGCCTCATCCGGGTGAAATGGCTCGGTTGACCGGAAAGAAAATTTCAGAAATTCAATCGCATCGTTTAGAAATCGCAAGAGACTTTGCAAAAGATTATCAAGTCACTGTTGTTTTAAAAGGGGCTGGAACTGTGATTGCATCTTCAGAAGACTCTATCTTTGTGAATGTGACAGGAAATCCTGGAATGGCCACGGGTGGGATGGGAGATGTTTTGGCTGGAATGATTGGAAGTTTTCTAGCGCAGGGGATGAGTCCTTTAGAATCTGTAAAGACAGGAGTTTATCTTCATGGACTTTGTGGAGATGAGAGTGGAAAAGCGTATGCCCAAGAGGGCTTACTTGCAAGTGATCTCTTAAATTTTATACCCTCGAGACTTAAACATTTGAAACAGATTCGAAGGAGAAAAATATGAAAATGAAAGGCCGATTCATAAACGTGTTTCTTCTTATGTTTGTTTTTTATTTTGTTGGGTGTGGAGGTTCTCCTAAAGAAGAAATCAGCCAACATCGTGTAGGCGAAAAGATTTTGATGGATCAAATAGCTTTTACCGTGACGGCTGTTTCTCGTCATCCACAACCTTCCTCTGAATTTTCTGGTCCTGATAGTCAAGAACAGTTGGTGGTAGATATTATGGTGATGAACGAGGGAAAACATCCTACAGTTTTTAAATTAGAAGAAATTTCTTTAAAAGATACGAATGGTAAAATCTATCAAGGAACTCCCGCGGGAGGTCCGGGCAATCTCTTAAGTACAGGCCGGTTTTTGGCCATGGGAGATAAAATTGTAGGATCTTTGCTTTATCAAATCAATCCGAGTACGAAGGGATTAGTTTTGAAATATGAATGTAAAAAATTAAAGAAGACGTGTTTGATTCCCCTATCATAGGGTTTTGACAGGATGATTAATCATCAAGGCAAACAAGTCTTGCATCAGACTTTTGAGAAGAGCTTCCTCGCATTAAATCACCAAAAGAAAAAGTACTCATTGTTTTTCCAAAAAAGATGCGATGATTAGAAATTTCAATTGCATCACAACGGCCAGCTTGAGAATATTTCCATCTCAGTTGTCCAGATCTGGGTTTCAAATACTGAAGACGCATGGCTTCTCCAAGTGTTCCCATATCTAAGAGATTCATGGTAGGCCGGTTTTCTAGTAGGTATAAGTGATTATTCTTGAAAAGAGGTTTCCCAGAACAAAAATCTTTTTGCCATTGAATTTTCCCGTCTAGACTTGAAATGCCATGAAGTCGATCGATCCACGAAGAGTTCTCAGTGTTAGCTAGCATAGGAGATTGCATGAGACACAGCATTTGCTTTAATGAAGGAGATAATTTCTTTTTGATTTTGAAGCTTCCTAAAGCATAAATTATTTTAGATCCAATCTCTAACTTTTCTCTGGGTATCCCAATGGCCCTTTTCCATAATCTTTTCCCATTCGTTTTTTGATAGCAACTGAGCATGCTGCCAGAAAGTATGAGAGGATTTCCTTCAGAGGTAAATTCAAGTTGATCAGGGATACGATCTAAAGAACGTTTCCAGCAAACCTCGCCTTGCAAATTCAGAAAGAATAATTTTCTTTTTTCAAAAAAAAGAATCCCATGGGACTGAATCAAAGGTTCCGTGGATGTATGGGCGCCCAGAGCAAATGCTTTTTGCCAAAGCCTTACTCCTGTTTTGCTGTCAATAGCCTCAATATTTATTTTTCTAAAATTTTCATGATCAACAACGAATAAAATTCCTTCTAGAAATACGATTTGAGTAGGGGTTTTAAGTGAGAGGAGTATGATTTTTTCTTGAAGAAAAGAGGATAGATTGAGTTTGATTAACTGATAAGAAATAGGTTGGATGGTGATGCCACTTTCGCTTTGTTGTGATATGGGAATTTTGCTTAAAAGCCAAAGACTGGACTGAATTCTCAAGGGGGCTTGAGGCATGTTTTCAGGGATTTGAAAATGTAGAACAGGTTTTCCAGTGTGGATATCGAGGCCATACAAATTTTTCTTATCTGCAAAAATGACCACTTCATTTTGAATTTCTAAAAATGAGAATAGAGGCAAATGGGAGGGAGATTGAAATTCCCAACGCACTTTTCCATCTTTTATTTGATAGGCTTTGACTTGATTGGATGGGAAGAGAGCATAAAGATTAGGATCGTAAGATTTTAGAAAAAAGGGAGATTCGTTCAAGGTTATTTCCCAACGCACTTTTCCTGAATGATCAAAAATTTTTGAAATGATTATAAAAGCTAAAATTCCCAAAATAATCGAAGGGATAATCCCGACAAATATGACAGCAAAACGGTTGGCTCTACGATCCGAATTTAAAAGTTCTTGCTTTTCTTGAGGATTTAAAAGGGGATCCGTTTTTGTTTTGGCATTTTGCCTGCATTTTTCACTGCAATAATAACCAAATTCTTGAAGACACTCAGGACAGATATCTCGATGACAAAAAATGCATTCTCCCAATGTTTTGGGATGATGATGTGTTAGACAGGCCATATTTTAGGAAATGCTAAAATCCGCTGAAATTCCACATGTATTTAATCGCAAGAATCATGAGTGTTGTAATGATGAGAATAAAGATAAAGGCTTTAAAGTACATGAAGAACTCCCTTGCAAAGATTTTAAATCTGAACTTAAACTGGAGCAAATAAACCGTTAAGATTTATAAGGCTTAACAGATAGTAGTTTAAATTTCTTGGAGCTCCCAGGCAAATTAATAATGGCTTCTTCTCCTGCCTGTTTTCCAATGAGACCTTTGGCCAGGGGAGATTGAAAAGAAATAATCCCATTATCAGCATCAGAGTCTTCTGGCCCTAGAATAGTATAAGTGGTTTCTTCTTTTGTGGATAAATCTTTAAGATGAATGATGGTTCCAATGCTGACGCGATCGCCCGGGACGCGTAAATCTTCAATAAATTGAACAGACATGAGAATCTCTTTGATATTTCCAATCTCAGTCATGACAAGGGCTTGTTTTTGTTTGGCCATTTCATATTCAGCATTTTCGCGTAAATCACCTTTTTCGCGTGCAACAGCAATTTCTTTAGAGAGTTCAATACTTTCGACTTGAGATAAATGCTCAAGGCGTTCATGAAGTTTCTGATGCGTTTTCTTGGTCATGTAATTTGGCATAATTGAAAATTATAGGATGTGTGGAAATTTTTTTCAATGCTTTATCGTGACGATTTAGTCAATCACAATGTTCACTTTTGCTGAAGCGCCTGTTTCGTCTGTGACATAAATCTCATGTAGGCCAGGTTGAGGGATCCAGAAAAGGGCTTCTTCGGGACGGCTTTTCCCGATGAGGAGTCCATCTACAAACCACCATCGCCAAGAATGAGGAACCCCCCCTGTAGATTGAAGAGGTAATTTCTGATTTTTTTGTGAAGCAGATTCTTCTAGGAAAAATTTTTGGTCTGGAGAGATAGAAGAAATAGTTAATCTAGAAATATCTTTTTCAGTTTCGATAGATTTTGCAGAAGCGTCATTAGCTACTTGTGGCCATGTCTCACTTTTTGGTTTTAAACCAGACAAGAGCTTTAAGGCCAAAGGAGCTGCCAGAGTTTGTCCAACCAGTTCATGAGAGCCTCTCCCCAGAAAATTTCCAAGCCAGATGACAAGCGTATATTCAGGAGTGAGAGCAACACACCAGGCATCTTTATGAGCACTGCTGGTTCCTGTCTTCCATGCAGGATTAAATTGAATAGCTTCGGGACAAATGGGATAAGTTCGTTTGGGATCGCTCAAGGAATGAAGTACTTGCCAGCAAGCTTTTGAAGGTAATACATTTTGTTGTGTCTCAGGATTGGATGAGCCAAAAGGAATATAAGTAACTGGTAAGTGAATGCCTCCTCGTCCCAGTGTGGCAAAAGCTTCTGCAAGTTCTAGAGGAGATGCTTCAGCTCCTCCAATGGCGAGAGAAAGACCATATCGATCTGGAAATTGTTCCAATCTTTTAAATCCTAAGCTTTGCAAAATTCCAACTACACGCGCGACTCCTATTTTAGAAAGTAAAATCATCGCAGGAATATTTCTACTTTGAGCCAAGGCTTCTGCAGCACTTAAGGAACCTCGAAAAGCATGGTCAAAATTATTGGGGGTATAGCCCTCCCAACTGATGGGAATATCTTTCAAGATAGTTGAAGGAGTACAAATCCCTGCTTCAAAGGCAGCTGCATAAATAAAGGGTTTTAGCGTGGAACCTGTTGAATAGTACCGTTGAGACAAGTCTAAAGAATTTTTTTCACGACATAAACTGATAGAAGCTAAGCATTCTGAGTTTTGAGTATTTAACAAAACAATTGAAAGAGCATTGATTTGAGAAGATTGTAATTTCTCTAATTCTTTTTGCGCAACTTGCGTCAATTGTTCTTGAAGGTCTTTATCCAAAGTTGTTTTTAATCTACCTTTTTGAAATTGTTCCTTTAAGGTGAGTAAAACAGGGAGAAAACCAGGCTTATTTTCCTGAGGAAGAGAATGCCACGAAGCTTGAACCCGTTCATGAAGGGCGCGATCATATTCTTCTTGAGAAATCATTTTTTCTGTCAGCATTCGGAATAAAACATGATTGCGCCTTTTGAGAGCAAGTTTTTCAAATCGGTCTGGACGATAGCGATTGGGGCTTTGAGGAAGTCCTGCTAAAAGGGCAGCCTGGCTTAAAGAAAGATTCTGACATGAAATCCCAAAATACCGCCAGCTAGCAGAACCTACACCGATTAAATTTCCTCCCATAGGGCATCGGTTTAAATATTCTGTTAGGATTTCATTCTTGTTCATTTTTCTTTCGAGTTGATAAGCACGAATGGCTTCCATTAATTTAGATGAAAAAATACGGGGTTTGGGATGGCGTAAATGCTCAATTTGCATCGTGAGTGTACTGGCCCCTCGAATGATTTTCATCGCTTGAATATCTTGCCAAAGAGCGGCGGAAACTCCGATCCAATCCACCCCGTTGTGTTGATAAAACCGATGGTCTTCGACTGCAACGATGGCCTTAAAAAGATAGGGACTGATTTCAGCTTCTTTTAATGGGAAATACCATTCATTGGTATCAGAAACAAAGGCTGCCAGAGGTTTCCCTTTATGATCTTCAATCCAAAGGCTGGCTTGAGGGTGTGTATAGACAGGATAAGTCCAAAATTTTACTACAAGAAAAAATGAGAGAGTACTCAAAAACAATGCACTGAGCAGACTCAGTATCGATATTTTAAGAACACGTTTTTTAATAAACATAATTTATCAATGTTGTATAGATGTGGGTGACACTTGGCGGGGAGCCCTACCGCGCGCAACTTTTAGTGAGCACGGTGGGGCTGCCAAGTGGCAGGACCCGATACCTTTTAAAAAGATCAATTGGATAAAATTTTGAGTGTTTCTCCATTTCGAGACATGCTGTTGATTGAAATATCATACATACATTCTGAACGAACAGGCGGAATAACAAAAGTTCCAGGTGTTACCGCTCGCACAAGATAAGTATATTGTGTTTTTCCTTTTTCTGATATTTTCCCGTAGAGAATCAGTCTATCATCTCGAATGTCGATATGACTATCCATGAAACTGTTTCGAGCTTTATCTTTTTGAAGTTGAGCTGATGTTTCCAGTCGTGGATTCTCAATTTCAAATCCAGCTGGGAGTAGATCTTCTATGACGATGTTGTCATAAGCTAGAGGTGACTCTAAAGAGAGTTCTACCTGAATCAGGTCACCGCTATGGATTTTATCCAAAGAAATGGGTTGGCCTTTGGGGTCCAAATATTTTTTTCGAACAAAGATTCCATGATCTTCATTGAAAGGTGGATCTTTACCAATGCCAGTGATACTCCACGCAACATATCCTTTTGTTTTCTCAGGACCTGAAATTTTAAGGTGAAATTCTTTTTGATGGAGTGCTGCATCAGAAGAATTCCATAATAAGGGTTCTCCGTCGATGGAGGCAAAGATTTTTTCATTTCCATCC
>JAYRIK010000274.1:0-3820 GCA_041906865.1 Candidatus Auribacterota bacterium | reverse complement strand
TAATTTCTTCAAAGTCTGACGAACAGCTTCCTCTAATCCCAAAGCTTCTTTGCCCAACTCTTCTTCAATCAAATGAGCAATCACTTCTGTGTCGGTGACAGAACGAAATCGATGGGATTTTTTAAGAAGCTCTTCTCGTAATTCCTGGAAATTTTCAATAATGCCATTATGAACAACAGCAATCGACTTATGACAATCCGTATGGGGATGTGCATTAAGGTCAGAAGGCTGACCATGAGTGGCCCATCGGGTATGCCCCAGACCTAAATGAGATTTAATATGAAGAGGCGTAGCAACCTTAATAAGCTCTTCTAATTTACCAAGTTTTTTTAAAATCTTTAGATTCCCGTTTCCATTAAGAACACTTACCCCTGATGAATCATAGCCTCGATATTCCAAGCGAGCTAATCCATCTATCAAAACAGGAACTGCATTATTTTTACCAATATATCCAATGATTCCGCACATAATAAATACCGTATAAATACTGTAGCTCGTAGTTAGTAATTCGTATTTTGTAAAAAAACTACTAACCACGATATACGAATTACTGCTTTTCACAAACTACTGTTTACGATCTTTCCTCCCACCATGGTCAATTTAATATTGAGATGCTCATCCATTAAAACAATATCTGCCCACTTACCTGTATCCAAACTTCCAGTCTTATCCTCTATCCCCAGTAATCGAGCTGGATTGAGAGTGATGGTTTGAATGGCCGTTGGCAAATCTAAAGAGGAAAATTCTATCAAATTGATAAGCGCCCTGCGAAGAGAAAGTGCACTGCCCATTAAATTGCCGTCCGGCAAACGAGGAGGATTACGTCCATCGTCTTTTTGAAGATCTGTAAAACAGTCTGTCGCTAAAATAATTTTTTGAAGATTTTTAACTTTGGTGATCAATTTAACCATCAAAGGGTGAAGATGAAAACCATCCGCTATGACTTCAGAAAAAATTCTTTCATCAAGAAGAACCGCTCCCGCTGCTCCTAACTCACGATGATGAAGCCCCCGCATTTGATTAAAAAGATGCGTGGCATATCGCACCCCCAAACTGATTCCATGCAAAGCTTCTTGATAAGTAGCATGAGTATGTCCCATGGACATCACAACATGCTTTTGAGTTAAGAACTGAATAATCAAATCTATCCCCTTAAGTTCTGGGGCCAAGGTCATTAAACGCAAAGCATTTCCAAAATAAGAAGAAATTTTCTTTGCAACAACAAGACTTGGTTTTAAAATAAATTCAGAAGGTTGAGCCCCTGCCTTAACAGAATTTAGAAAAGGGCCTTCTAGATGCACACCTAAAAGCTGAGCGCCCGTCAATTGCGTCTTAGCTAATTTTAACGAATGAGCATAGTATTTAAGTTTGCTTAATGAGCATGTGCAATAAGTCGCCAAAAAACGTGTGGTTCCAAAGTGGGCATGGTTCAATGAAATTTCTTGCAGATGCTGCGTAGCATTTTTACCCTTTTGGAGAACGTCACAATGAAGATGAAGATCAATAAAACCAGGAACCACATATAAACCAGAAGCATCTATTTTTTTAGCGTCACGAGGAGAGGATTTTGAATCAATCCCAAGAATTTTCCCATTTTTAATGAGAAGATTTTTACGAGAGAGAAACTGATTGCCTTGTAAAATCTTGCCACCAACAATTGCTGTAATTTCTTTCATTCGAACATTCCCAAGAGCCTTCACCCTATACAAGGATGCTCAAAAAGAGGCATGTAGTTATAGTCCCTGTGGGACATTTTCAAGGCGCGTGCAAGCAACGGCGGAGACGTATATCATCTCATACGTCGCACAACGGAGCGCGCAGTACGCAACACAGAAAATGGCCTTTTTCAGCATCCTAAGATATTCTATCTTCTAATGTAAACAACCGTTTATGTTCATTAAGTGCAAATCGATCTGTCATCCCTGCAATATAATCGCAAATCACCTGTTTTAAATCACTTTTCTTAATTTTTGCTTGAGTCGTTTCTTTTAATAAATGAGGTTGTTCAGCATAAACTTTAAAGAGATCACAAATAACTTCTTGGGCATGAAGATTCATTTTCTGAACTTGAACATGATTATAAAGATTTTTAAATAAAAATTCTCTTAACTTCTGAACCTGTTTTCGAATCGCAGGACTAAAATCGACGATACGTTGATTCAGTTTGTGTAAACTCTCTGGACTGGTGAGATGATTGGCCTGAATATTTTTTTCTGTTTGGTCAACCAAATCTGTTACCAAAGCATTGACCATATTACGAACGGTATGATAACAACGAATCTCTAACAATGCCTCCGGATGATTTTTGTGAATTTCTTCAAATGCATCCGACCATAACTGAACCGTATTTAATTCTTTTTCTGTCAAAAAACCAGAGGTAAGACCATCATCTACATCATGACACAGATAAGCAATGTCATCGGAAATATCGGCCACTTGACCTTCTAAACTTGCACAATTAGCCTTTTGACCAGGTCGATGTTTTTGCAGCCCTTCACGGACTTCCCAAGTGAGATTAAGCCCATCAAATTGAGGATAACGTTTTTCTAATTTTTCAACGAGGCGAAGGCTTTGTTGATTATGTTCAAAACCTCCCGCATCTTTCATCATTAAATCCAGCGCCTTTTCACCACTGTGCCCAAAAGGAGGATGTCCCAAATCATGTGCCAAAGCAACGGTTTCAGTTAAATCTTCATTCAAACGCAAAGCTCGTGCAATATTTCTTCCAATTTGAGCTACTTCTAAACTGTGAGTGATACGTGTACGATAATGATCTCCCTCATGATTTACAAAAACTTGAGTTTTATATTCTAATCTCCGAAATGCCCTGGAATGGACAATACGATCTCGATCGCGCTGAAAAGCAGTTCTAACAGGATGCTCTGGCTCAGGATGGACACGACCCCTACTTTGCCCACTTTTATAAGCATAAGGGGCCAGAATTTTTTGTTCTATTAATTCGTAGTCTTGACGTGTGAATAAAGCCATATTTTATCCCTGTAACTTATTTTACCATAGAATTTACACTGCTAGGATGGACAAACCGCCAAAGTTCGTTTTTGAAATTATCCCTTTTGAAACATCAATCGCACAGGAACTCCTTCAAAGCCTGGGAAACGTGCTCGTAGTTCTCTTTCGAGAAAAAGTTTGTAGGATTCTTTAACATATTCAGAGTGATTGACGTAAATCGTAAATTGAGGAGGACAAATACCCGATTGTTTGATGGAATGAAAACGAGGAAGATGCCCTTCTTCGGAGGGAGGTTGTCTTTTATCTACAGCGTCATCCAAAAACTTCTGGAGTTCTCTTCGACCAATTTCCCGATGATTATTGTTATAGACTTGCAAGACTTCGTCCATCAATGTCTCAATTTTGGCTCCTTTCAAAGCAGAGCAATAAATCAAAGGATAAATCTCCAACCATTTCCATCTTTCAATCAAAGATTTTGTAAAATGTTCCTGTCTAATTTTTTTAACAAGATCCCATTTATTAAGAGCAATGACACAATCCTTCCCTGCTCTACGTATTTCAGTAAGAATTCTTAAATCTTGTGCCATCACTCCCTCTGAGACATCGACCATTAAAATTACAAGGTCTGATCTTTTGATGGAACGATAGGACCTCATCACACTGAATGTCTCTGGCCCTCGACGCACTTGTTTTCTTCGACGCATCCCGGCCGTATCAATCAATGTAAATAAGCGATCTTTGACTCTAATATCCACATCGACAGAATCTCGTGTTGTCCCAGGAGTATCATCCACAATCACACGCTTGCTTCCAAAGAGATGATTCAACAATGTAGACTTACCTACATTAG
>JAYRIK010000273.1:0-13998 GCA_041906865.1 Candidatus Auribacterota bacterium | reverse complement strand
TCGAAAGATTTAACCTTCGTATTAGCAATAAGTTACATTGACCTCTAGATTTATTCCTTCAAGTATATTGCTATCTTCTTCCTCAAATGGCAACCTTTAATTCTCCTTGCAAAAAAACTAAAACAAGTTTATAAATAATGTCCAAATTCACTATGAGAAACAAAGAATTTTTGTAAGAAATGATTATTCACAAGTTTTGTAGTCCCTTTGGATTGCTTTGTTTCTCATAGCACTGGCCAACATAATAACTGATGAATGGCCTGGTATCCTATTTAAGGAGTATTGTTTATGAGTTTATCTAAGGATCAAATCGCTCGTTATAGCCGTCATTTGATCATGCCTGAAGTGGGCGTTCAGGGCCAAGAAAAAATTTGTAACTCAAGAGTGCTTTGCATTGGTGCAGGAGGCTTAGGCTCTCCTCTGGCTCTTTATTTGGCAGCTGCAGGAGTTGGCACGATTGGTATCGTTGATTTTGATGTTGTTGATTTTTCTAATCTTCAACGTCAAATCATTCATAGTGAAGCCAATATTGACAAATCTAAAGCGGAATCAGCTAAAGAAAGAATACTTTCTATCAATTCGAGCATTAATGTTGAACTTTATAAAGAACGTCTCACATCCGAAAATGCTCTTCAGATTTTTGAACAATATGACATCATCGTCGATGGCACGGATAATTTTGCAACGCGATATTTGGTCAATGATGCTTGCGTTCTTTTAGGTAAACCCAATGTCTATGGAAGTATTTTTAGATTTGAAGGCCAAGCGAGCGTTTTTGATTCCAAGCGAGGTCCTTGTTATCGATGTCTTTATCCTGAACCTCCTCCTCCAGGGTTGGTCCCAAGCTGCGCTGAAGGCGGCGTTTTAGGCATTCTTCCTGGTTTGATTGGTTGTATTCAAGCAACTGAAACCATCAAGCTTATTTTAGGTGAAGGCAATCCTTTGATTGGAAGGCTTATGATTTTCTATGCCCTCGACATGAAAGTCAAAGAACTAAAACTAAGAAAAGATCCCAACTGCCCTATTTGCTCTGATCATCCAACGGTTACAGGTTTGATTGATTATGAAGAGTTCTGCGGTATTGGACGCGGTCAAAAAGCAGAAGCCGAAAAAGAAAATATGACTCTTGAAGTCACTGTAGATGAATTCAAGAAAATTCTTGATCAAAAGAGAAAAGTGGTTGTTGTCGATGTACGCGAACCTCATGAGTATGAGATTTGTCATTTGGAAAAAGCCCTGCTTATTCCCCTTTCAGAGCTTCCAAATCGTTTAAGCGAATTGGATACAGCTGATGACATCATTACCCACTGCCATCATGGCATGCGTAGTCTGAATGCCACACGATTCCTACGTGAAATGGGCTTTAAAAAAGCCAAAAGCCTCAAAGGTGGCATTCACGCTTGGGCTACAGAAGTTGAACCTGGGATGGCGACGTATTAAATTACTCACCAGTTGCCGATCTCCAGTCACCTGTATTTTAATCTTTTAAGACCTCTGCAGAACTTCCTCAAACTCATTGAAAGATACAATCTTTACTGTTCGAGCTTGTCGAGAACGAAGATTTTGAACTCGATACTTCTCGACTTCGCTCGAAGAGTAAAGTTATTCAGAGGTCTTTTTTAGTGTATTTGAAGTATTTTCTGCCTAGAAGTGTGACCAGAAGCAATACTGATCCTCGACTTAGAAATTTCAAAATATTCCGAAACAGCTTCAATCACAGCCTGATTAGCTCGACCATCGATGGGAGGTTCTTTAACAGCTATTTCAAAATGAGAATCATCAATCTTTGTAAAACGTGACTCTTTGGCTTTTAATTTCACTTTGACGAAGATTTTCATGATAGAACTAAAAGCGAAACAACATACTGCTGGGGATTATCCGGATTAATATAAACATCAATCTTTTCCTTCAAGCAATAGCTTGGATCATCATGAAGTATCCTACTTAAAAAGTAATATGTCTTCTGACTCTCCAAATCCTGCCACTGACACTTGATCTGATATCCCGTCATTTCTTCAAAATCTTTCGTGGTATGAGTCAATTTTTCCACACCAATGACTGTTGCTTCTATCTTCTTCGATTTCTTTCCTGGCCACCAAATATAAGGTTGTCTGACGGGAGAGCGCAACCCCTGAAGCAATACAGCAAGCAGTAACAGACCGCAAGCTCCTAATACAGACATTGCTAAATACCACTGTTGAGAATGTTTCATTGTTTTTTACGACTGGTGACTGAAAACTGGTTTTATGAATGCTTCCATGCGTGATAAGAACTTCTCACCAAAGGCCCTGATTCCACATGCTTAAAGCCTAACTTTCTTGCTTGTTCTCCAAGCATTCTAAATTCTTCAGGGGTTACAAATCTTTCAACAGGGAGTTGATCGAGACTTGGACGCAAATATTGACCCATGGTTAAAATCTCACAATCTACTTTTCTTAAATCTTCCCACACCTGAAAAACTTCTTCTTGGGTTTCTCCCAATCCAAGCATAATTCCAGTTTTAGTTAAAAGATCTGATCTAATTTCTTTTGCCCATTTTAAAACATTCAAAGAACGTTCATATTTTGAACCTCGCCGTGCTTTTGAATAAAGCCGAGGAACTGTTTCAATATTATGATTAAAAACATGTATGGGAGCACTTACAACAGCTTCTACTGAGGTTTTGTTCCCACGAAAATCCGGAGTTAAAATTTCCACACGTGTTTGAGGACTTAATTTTTTAATTTGAGAAATAACTTCTAAAAAATGTCCTGCTCCCCCATCTGGCAAATCATCACGGTCAACTGAGGTTATAACAACATGCTGCATTTCTAAATCTTTGACTGCCTTTGCCAAACGATAAGGTTCTTCTGAATCCACCATCCCCGGTTTACCTTTTGACACATGGCAAAAACCACAAGCCCTTGTACAAATATCCCCCAAAATCATAAACGTCGCTGTGCTGTGTGCATAACATTCGCCAATATTAGGACATCGAGCTTCTTCGCATACGGTATTCAACGAATGTTGACGCAAAATAGACTTGGTTTTTAAAAAAGGATTATTTCCTGGAGCGGGAACACGAATCCAGGATGGAAGACGCTGAGTGGGTATGTTTAAAAGTTCTGGCATATAGGTTGAATCTCTAAGTTAAAAACTCTTTTTATTAAGAAACCTCTCAAAAAGGTCCAGCTGCAAGGCGCATGCAAGCGACTGCGGAGGCGTACGTTTATTGGTACGTCGCACAAAGAAGCGTAGCGTGCAACGTAGCAGATGGGCCTTTTTCAGAGGTTTATACTTCTACCTTGTGATACCATCAAAGCCTCATACACAGCTTCTGACAATGTTGGATGAGCAAAAATGACTTTGGACATATCTTCTGCCGAGACTCCTAAAGTACGCATCATGGTTAACTCCGCAATCATTTCGGTGGCACCCTCACCTAAAATATGTCCCCCCAATAATTTTCCAGAATTGGCATCCACAACCACTTTTACAAATCCCTCATCATGTCCTTCAGCCAAAGCTCTCCCTGAAGCCCTAAACGGAAACTTTCCAATTTTGACTGTAAAACCTTGAGCTTTTGCCTCTTCTTCCGAAAGACCCACACTTGCCACTTCTGGATGAGAATAAACACAATTGGGAATATGCGTCCTATCAATTCCTTCTAACCTTTTCCCTTTTAGCATCTCAACCATAACCTTACCCTCTTCTGAAGCTGCATGAGCTAAAAGTGGAGGTCCAATAACATCTCCAATCGCAAAAATAGAAGGGACAGAAGTTTGATAATTTTTATTTACGCGAACATATCCATCTTGCGTTTGAACCCCTACCGCATCAAGCCCTAAATTTTCAGATAAAGCCCTCCTTCCTACTCCTACCAATATCTGATCCGCAAAAATTTCTTTTGGAGCTCTTTCTTTATCTTCATAACTGATTCTAACGACACTTCCCTCTATTTGAGCTTTTGCAGCACGACACCCAGCTAAAACCTTAATTCCTTTTCTTTTAAAAACTCTTTCTAGTTCCATCCCAAGTTCTGCTTCAAGTCCTGGAAGAAGTCTGCCTTGAGCTTCTAGAATCGTCACTTCAGCACCCATAGCTCGATAAAAATAGGCAAATTCAACACCGACAACACCTCCACCTAAAATAAATACAGAGCGAGGGACTTTGTTTTGTGTAAGAGCTTCATCACTGGAAAGAATAAATTTTCCATCAACTTTAAAGCCTAAAATTTCTTTTACAGCTGTTCCTGTTGCAAGAAGAATGTTATCAACTTCCAATCTTTTTTCAGGTTCAATCAAAATGCTATTGGGACCTGTAATATGAGCCTGACCTTTAAATACATCTATTTTATTTTTCTTAAATAAAAATTCTAATCCTTTGCCCAGCCTGTCTATCACCTTGCTGCTACGATCCACAACTTTTGTATAGTCATAACTTAATTTTTCACATTGAAGACCATAAGCATTGGCTTCCCCCATCATTTCATAAAGACGTGCAGAATGAAAAAGAGTTTTAGAGGGAATACATCCTCGATTAAGGCAGACTCCTCCTAATTGATCTTTTTCAATCAGTGCAACCTTAAAGCCCAGCTGAACCGCACGAATCGCTGCAGCCGTCCCACCAGGGCCAGAACCAATTACTGCAAGATGATAAAGATGTGCCATTTAAAAGGGTCCTTCTTAAATATATGGTTAGAGAAATCTTAGAAATAAATATAAAGGACATTCTACCGCGGCCTTCATTTTTTTGCATTTGATTTTATTTTATTACTTAAATAAAAGCTTTTACCTTCGTATTAAGTTCTATATCATAAATCAAATTAAGTTTCTCATGTTATAATGGTTCTAGAAAGGAGGATTATATGAAACTTCTAAAGATTCTTGTCATCGACGATAATGCTGAACAGGCTGAAATTCTCCATACAATTCTGAAAGCTGAAGGTCGTGAAGTTAAAGTTTCAACCGAATCTGAAGATGCCCTTCAAATGATTCATCAAAATAATTTTGATATTGTTTTTACAGATGTGAGCATGCCTAAAATCGATGGGATAGAAGTTTTAAAATACACAAAAAAACACTCGCCTAAAACCCATGTTATCTTAATCACAGCTTTTGGGGATTGGGGCGTTTATGCAGAATCCATTAAGGAAGGAGCTGCAGAATTTATCAACAAACCCTATAACATCCCAGAAATTCAAAATGCTGTTGAGCGAGCAGCAAATTCGTTAAAAATTTCTTCATCGGATAAATAGCACCCTGGATCTTCAGCCCATGGATCTTGTGTTGCAAGATAGCTCCTGGTGCGAAGGCCTCCCCCACATTGAGCTTGCCACATACAAGAAGCACATCTACCTTTTAGAAGAGGTAAACGGTTTTTCAATCCCTTCATCAAGGGATGACCAACGTCCTGCCAGATCTGACTAAAAGGTTTGTCTTTTACATTACCTAAAGTCTCGGTCATCCAAAACTGGTCGGGATGAACATTTCCAAAAAAGTCAATGCACCCCAAACCTACACCTGAACCAAATTGACCTCCTCCATTCAAAGTAATGAGATCCAGAACTTCTTGTGCTTTGTCTTTTCTGTCTTCTTTCAAGAGTTTCAAATAAAGATAAACACCATCCACAGGATTTCCAACGGTTAGGATTTCCTTTTTCATTTCAAAAAGATGCAAAGCTTTCGTCCATTTTAAGATTAAATCAATTGCATCTCGAAGTTCTGTATGAGACAAAGCATTTTCTTTTAGAAATCGCCCTCTTCCAGTAAATACCAAATGATAGAAACAAGCTCTATCAATTTTTTCTGTTATCATCAAATCGAAGATACCTTCTAAATTTTGAATGGTATGACGTGTCATGGTCAACCGCAATCCTACTTTTTGTCCTACTTCTTTGCAGTGTCGAATAGCAGAAAGAGTTTTCTCAAAAGACCCCTTCACACCTCTAAAATAATCATGCGTTTCTCCAATACCATCCAAACTCAAACCCACATAAATAAAGCCCGCCTCTTTAATTTTTTCTGCGATAGAGGGTGTAATCAATGTCCCATTGCTAGATAAAGTGACACGAAGTCCCAAGCGTTTTGCCTCATGCGCAATAATAAAAAGATCCTTCCGCAAAAGAGGCTCGCCTCCCGAAAGGAGCAATGCAGGAATTTTAAATTCGGCCAAGTCATGAACAACAGCCAAAGCTTCATCTGTTGTTAATTCACCTGGATAAGTTTTACCTTCTGAATCTGAATAGCAATGCATGCATTTCAGATTACAGGTTCGCGTCATATTCCAAACAACCACAGGACGACGGTCGATAGCCGAACGAACGGAGTCTTTTCCCTTCTCACGCCACTGATAGCGTATTTTCTCTCCTGCTGTAATTTCTCCGCAATATAATCGACTTAAGTCAATCATCGATACCCTCACATAAACTATCTTTTAAAATGCGTTTCGTCCCTACAAATTAAAATTCAAACTTAAGCTTCGTTCCAAAAACATTGAGATCCATCCAATCGCCTGCCTTGTCTGTTATTTGCCACAAATAAAATAAATCTCCTTTTACATGTGCGATGAGGTCTATTCCTACCCCAAGATACAAACGATTGGTTTGAAAGCCAATCCCATCCTGAACAAAAATTTCATCTGCCAAATAAGGATTAATATGAAATGTGGTCCATTTCCAAGGACTCTTAAACGTAAAGCGATTTCGATATCGAAACACGTCATTTCCAGAATCCTCAAAAATACGATATTCAAAACGACTCCTTGAACTTAAATCCCAACCTTGCCACTTCATCTTCACTGTGGCGTTAATAATGGGACGATACTCTGCAATCCAATCATTTTCTTCACCCACCTTACTGGACAACTGAAAAGCCTGTAAATAACCGGGTCCAATTTCAAACCAGTCATTGACTTTGTAATTAAGCGCTAGAATATCTTCTTGGTAATAGAGTTTACTGACATCATTCCCAAATCGAAACTCCGCATCCATAGAAGCCTTCCACCGATCATTGACTCTACCTTCGAAAGATGTAATGTCCCAATATTGAAAATCGCCATCCCCATTTAACTTTGCTGAAGCTGGACTCACCATAGTCCACGCCAAAAGCCCAGCTACCATTATTTGTTTAAATTTTTGTTTTTTCATAATTTCCTCTTTTTTATTACAGTTAGTAGTTTAATAAAGCGGATTGTCTAGATTATTAATTTTACTTTCCATAGATGCAAAAAAATCATTGCAAAACCCAAACTCACAAAAATCAAAAGACAATATCCTTAACACTCACTTCGTGTTAGGCTGATAAGCACAAAAGGGTTCCTCTTCTAAAAAATCTCCTGTTTCGTAATAAGCCCTGGCACGACATCCCATACAAACTTTCTTAAATTCACACACTCCACATTTTCCTTTTAAATTTTTTACATTTCTTAAACGTTGAAAAACTTCAGATGTGTTCCAGATTTCTTCAAAAGATATTTTAGATACATTCCCAGAAGATAAAGGCAAATATCCACATGGAAAAACTTCTCCTTCGTGAGAAACAAAACAAATTGAGCTTCCGGCCAAACAACCTCTGGTCATCGCATGCATTCCCTCTTTCGCATAGGATAAAGGCTTCTTATCTTTCAAAGTCTCTTGACGCAAAATACGAAAATAATGAGGTGCACATGTTGCTCTCACATGAATCTTCTGGTTTAAAGATTTTTCATAAAGCCATTGCAATATTTCTTCGTATTTTTCTGCATTTATTTGATGACTTTTTGCAATCTCAAGACCACAGCCAACAGGAACGAGCATAAAAAGATGAAAAGCATCTGCTCCCAAATTCAACACCATGTCATAGATGGCATCTCGATGATCTTGATTATGCTGAGTTAATGTCGTGTTGATTTGTAAACTGATTCCGGCTTTTCGAATAGCCTGACAACCCCGAATCGCCTTTTCAAACGCACCCGATTCTCCTCGAAAAGTATCGTGAATTTGACTGTTCGAGCCATCCAAGCTAATCGCCACTCTTCGAATTCCTGAATCTTTAATTTTCTTTGCCATCAAATCATCAATCAGCGTCCCATTCGAAGCTAAAGCAACTTCAAGTCCTTTAGCTCTTGCAAATCTTGCCAAATCAAAAATATCTTTTCGAAAAAGGGGCTCCCCTCCCGATAAAACGAGAATAGGTTTTCCAGCTTTCGCAATTTGCTCAATCATGTTCAGAGATTGAAAAAAAGAAAGGTCCTTTTTTGAAAGTTCCTTCGCTACCTCTAGTCGACGGCAATGGATGCAAGATAAATTGCATCCAGCCGTCGTTTCCCAAAAAATAAGGCGAAGATCTGAATTTGCGATCAATCTCTTTTTCTCCCAGCCCAAATTTTTCTCTCAAGTAGAGATTAGGAAGATTTTTTCAAAGTAAAAACTACTTCTTTGGAATCCCCTTCGGCCACCGTCACGACTTGAGTCTGAGCACCCAATTTCTCATGCCATACTTCTAGGGTGTAATCTCCTGCGGGTAAATCCTTGATGACAAAAGTTCCATCATCTCCTGTTACAGCAAAGAAAGGATGCTTAAAAATATGCAGATAGGCCTGCATCCAGAAATGAACATCACAACGCAGTTCGATTCCTACTTCAGGCTTATCGAATACCTGCTCCATCACAATTCCCTGAAAAGGCTGTGCAATGTTAAAAGGCGTATTGATTTTACTATTAGAACGAATGTTATGAAGAACCGCGTCATTATTTTGAAAAGCAACTTTTTGTCCTACCATTGCAGCTGTCACATGAGGAAGAAAAACACATCCATTCTGATCAATTAAAACCGACTGCTCAGGCGCCTTAAATTCTCCCTTCACTCCCTCTTTCACATACACTAAAGCCCATTTAACAGTTTGATTAGAATTAATAACCATGTCTTCCGCCATGACAGGTTTATCTTTGTGCATATCTGCACATTGCTTTTCAGCTCCAAAGCTAATGGGTTTGGGCTTGGGAATATCGCCTTCATAAGCCACTTTTCCTGTAACAGTCGCTGATTGAACTGAAGAAACAAACATTCCCATGCCTATCAAAAATAGCATTGCATAACGATTTACTTTTTTCATATTTTCTCCTTTTGAATTAACATTTGTTCCTTTAAAAGCTCATTTATCTGATCAAAGCTAATTTGCTTTGCACCATTCTTTTTTAAGCATTCTTGTAATGATTCTTTACTGCTCAAAGCCATAAGATGAGAACCCATGGGAGTGTTTAATGTTTGATCAAAAACAAAATAAGCCTTTGAGCTTTGAACCCAAGCTTGAGTCATACCATCGTGAACCCAGGCCTCTTTGATTTTAGTTTGATTGCTTTTTTGGAAACGAACCATACATCCAATATCATCAAACTTCAAAATTTCCTCTTCCTCCGTCAAAATGACGCAGGCAAATTGAGCATCCATCAAAGTCATTCTACATTCTGAGCACAAATCCTGCCCATACCGAATTTCTGGGATCTTCCCTGTCTGGTAAGAACCACATCCTGTCAAAAAGAATAAAAGAAAAATAATTCCAATTTTTTTCATTAGTCCACGCACCGTGATTTAAAAAGAATCCAACTTAAAATGAGAGGTACAATCAACCACAAAACCAAAAGAAAACTTAAGACAAAGATCAATCCATCTCCAAAAATTTGAATGGCATACATTCCAATAGAGCCAAAAGATTCAAGGCTTTTCTGCAATGCACCCGCCACAGCCAGCTTAAAAGATTGTATAGGGTTTATCAGCACCAGACCTAGCATTTGTCCAGGAGTCAGTTTCAAAATAATCGCTGTCCCGATCAAACCTAAATCGCTCAAAAAAATAAAGAAAAACCAGAAAAGAAGAGCCAAACCTAAAGCCATGGTATGACGCTTCGTCCACATTGAGATAAAAAATCCTATGCTTAAAAAGGCCCAACCCAAGAGAAGAGTAAACCCCACAAGAATAAGGTAATCTCCTATTTGCTGTGTTCCAGCATAATGACCAATCACAAGAGCACTGACTCCAAAGCCTAAAAGAATGGCCACCAGAATAGCCATCGCACATCCTAAAAATTTTCCCAGCAAAATTTCTGATACACTCACCGGCTGCGCCAACAAAGTTAATAATGTCCCCTGCTCTTTTTCCCCTACAATACTCATCGCACCCAACAAAAGTCCCATCAAGGGAACAATCAAAAGGACTAAATTCAGAAGACTTGCAGCTGTTCTGCCAAAACCCGTCACTCCTATTGATCCCAGACCCGAAAGTCCCAAGAGACTTAAGGAAAGCGAAAGAAGAGCAAAAAGAATCGCAATCACAACAAACCAGCGATTCTTTCTTGCATCCGCCATCTCCTTAGTCATCAAAATATAAGTGTTACGTATGTCCATAAAATTTATTCCATGTCAAAATTAAGAATGCAAACACCTGATTCAATCAACAAACGAATAGGTTCTATTTTTGAATCTCGTCCCACTAAAATCCAAAGGTCATTTTCCCTTTGTGAAAATTTAAAACCCTGCTTTGTTAAAATATCTTGTGCTTCTTTAAGAAAATGATCCTGCACGGACAATCTCATTGAAATTTCTTCTGCTAACAGATCCTTAAATTCTTCGAGTTTTCCATCCCTCTTCTTAACACCCGCTTCCAAAACAATAATTCGATCTGCCATTTGACGAACCTCAGACCATCGATGTGAACAAAAAATCAATGTTTTGCCCTGGTTTTTAAGTTTTTGAAGAGACTGAAGAAACTCTCCCCGTGTCTTTACATCCAAATGACTGGTGGGTTCATCCAAGAAAAGAATGGGTGGATCAGAAAGTAGCGCAATAACAACAGCCAGTTTTTGGCGCATTCCTCCCGATAAGTTTTGAACAAGTTTATGACTTACTTCCTCCAACCCCCACTCATGAATAAGCTGATCTATACGCGCATCAGAAACTCTCCTTAGCCGGGCATAAAAACGAACCGTGTCTAAAACAGAATGATCTAAATGCAGCCGAATTTCCTGAGGAACATATCCAATAGCCCGTCGAACCCCTTTAGGATTCTTTCGAACTTCCATCCCCAAAACCTCCATCTTCCCCTGACAAGGAATAATCCCAAGTAAACAACGAAGCAAAGTCGTCTTCCCCGCCCCATTAGGTCCCCATAATGCAACAACCTCACCCGAGCAAACTTCCAAATCAAGATCTGAAATTGCTTTCAATTTATTAAATTGTTTTGTCAAACCTTCAGTTCGTATCACAACTTCTGCAGTGGTTTTAAAAAAACTTTCAGAAATATGATCTATCCTATTTTTATTTTTTAAAGCTCTTCCTGAAAAACCAAGCATCGGAAGAAAAAAACTTACAGATAAAAAAATCCACGGCAAGGCATGAGAAGGGACTTTTTCTATCCCGTTGAATTTAAAAGCTTGCATCACTGGAAATTCATCTACAAATTTAGAGGTTGGCTGAAAAATAGGGAAAGTAGTCGCTGCAAAATCAATCGCAGATATAGAAGGACTTCCATAGAATACTTTTAAGGTATGGTACCGATCGGCAATTCTCTCAAATAGCTTCATAGGATGATACGCAACATCTCCAACCCCATCTTGATTTGCATCAAACCCGCGATAATCACTCCAGTGATTATGATTCCAATCATTGACGGTGTGAGCGCTAGAACCATCCAAAAGAATTTGTTCTCCATTTTCTATAAAATTATTTTCAGAAAATTGATTATTGCTCGCTGTTGGAATCACCTGCATCCCAATATCATTCAAAGCAATCATATTGTTTTGAAATAAACCCTTTGCACAAGAATCCAGAAAAAAACCGACGCGATTACCTACAATACTATTTTTTTCTATCACCGCCCCATCCATGTCTTTAAATCCTATTCCATATCCACTTGGTCCCCGATTTTCTAAAAGGATATTTTCTCTCAATTGCAATCCGGCGCTGTACATCAAGTAGGCCCCAACTGAATTGTGAGAAAGCTTGTTGTGTTCTACCACCGCCTGCTGACAATACATAAAATGCAAACCATACCGACTCTCTTGAAATTGATTATTCAAAACCTTCATATTCTTTGAGAACCAAAGCACTACATCCCGTCCTTGTGTCGCAAAATTCTTTTCAATCAAAACATCATCGCTGTACCAGACTCGAATCAAATCCCCTCTTCGTGCAATGTCAAGTGGCTTACTGATCAAAGAATTATTTCGAACCACACCGAATGGAGCCTGCTTTAAATAGATTCCAAAAAGCACATTTTCAAACCGATTATCTTCTATACAAATTCTTTCTCCAGTGGCCCATAGTCCCGAATCTTCTGTAGACAAGACATCCCCTGTATTTCGAACTATAAATCCTTTGAATAATATATCCGCTGCTTCTAAATAAACCCCACTCCCCTTTCCCTGAGCATCAATGATGGGAAGAGTCTCTCCTATTAGATGAATCGATTTTTTAACGTGAATCGGTCCGGCATAAATGCCAGGCTTAACATCCAAAGTATCCCCTGATTCTGCTTGATCGATAGTCTTTTGAAGATTCTGGTTAGAGGAGGAATCGACAATAATCGTTTTAGCAAAAACATTCGGTATGAATGGAAATGTTAGAATAAAAAAAATGATTCCTGCTATTTTAATGCAACGACTCTGTCTTGGAATCAACCTTAAAATGAGAGTGATCAAAATCAGAACTGAAGCAGCCACTGTTAAAAAAAAGCCCGTATCAAATTGCGCCATGGCATGAAACTGAGCAATCTTACCTGTTCCAAAAAGCGGAGGAATGAAAGGCTTCACAGAGGAACTTAAAGGGGCGTGAGGACTTAGATTCAACCCAAAATCGCGTAACCAGTAATAAAGATCTCCCATGAAAAATAATGGAAATAAAATAGCCGGCAATAAAAGAAAGAAAAATTTCTTTTTTGATATAAAAAAAGCCACCACCAAACAAATCAAAATGCCTGCGATACCAGCTATCGCTAACTTCCTTTCAATTTGTGCAGCCTCATATAAAGAACGCATTCCAATATAATGATTGAGAATATCTATTTCCCCAACATCACCTTCCACATGATTTAAGAAAACAGTCACCTTAAGCCCCTTGGGATATTGAGGAGCTGTCACTTTCAATTGCCAATAAGGGAAAAAGATTGATAAAACCATTGCCGTAATTGAAATGAATAACAAGGCTTTAACAATCTTTTCCCTCAAAAGCATACAATTCACCCTCTTCTTTAATTTTGTTCTTTGGGTTTAACTAATAAATAGCCCGTCATCTCAAGATGAAGAGCTGAACAAAATTCCAAGCAATAGTACGGGAAAACACCTGGCTTTGCGGCTGTAAATTCAATGGTTGCTGTCTCCCCAGGTTCAATGCTTACAGAAATGTTATACCCGCAAATTGTAAACCCATGCGTAGCATCCAAAGTTCGCTCCAAGTTTGTCAGATAAAGTGTTACTTTGTCTCCTTCATTGACTTCAATATGTTCAGGGTCAAAATGACTCCGTATCACAGGAATAAAAACTTCGACGTGATTCCCATTTCTGACAATCTTGCCCTTTGTGACCATCTTATCGCTCTTGCTCTGAGTCAAAGGATTCCAACCCACCTCGGGATAAATCCCCCATGACTTAATTTTATCAGCCTTGATAATCTGAGCATAATGAGGCTCTCCTACACCTATGGGCATATCATATAAAACCTTCAAACTATCTCCCGGTTTTGAAATGTCCATCAACTGTAGATTTTGTGGAAGAAGCGGTCCAATATTGGAGAATCGATCCACCGACCACTTATTAAGCGAAACAAGATACTTCCCATCCGGGCTCACAGTATCACCTTCAGCAGCCGCAATATGCCCCACATTGTATTGAACCGGTGTTTTAGAAACCAAGGTCCAAGGTTGCTCAGGTGCTTTGTATTTATCATCACCCAAAGTCCAACGAGCAATAGCGCTATCCAGAAAAAGACTTGTGTAGGCATATCCCTTATCATCAAATTGAGTATGTAAAGGTCCTAAGCCTAATTCAACT
>JAYRIK010000272.1:0-7237 GCA_041906865.1 Candidatus Auribacterota bacterium | reverse complement strand
TCGCAGCAGGAATAATTCCATTTTCTCCATCACTAGATTGTTTCCCAGCCAAGATTAAATCAAAGGGTCCAGATTTTTCAATCCCCTTTGCCAGGGCTAATGCAGTTGCAAGCAAATCTGATCCAGCAAGAGCTGTATCACTGATTAAAATACTTTTATCCACTCCCACAGAAATAGCAAATCGTAAAAGATCCATCGCCTTTTCTTTTCCCATGGAAAGCGCCAGTGTTTCGGCAGAAAACTTCTCTTTCAAGCGAACAGATTCTTCAATCACATATTCATCGGAAGGATTACAGATCAGGTCTAAACCTTCACGAACGATCAGGAAGTCAGATCCAAACCGCTGATCTTTGGTGTCAGGAACTTGTTTGATGAGAGAGATGATTTTCATAAAAATAGGGTATTGTGTATTGTGAACAGTGAATAGTGAACTGCAAAACCACAGCACTAAAAATACTACGCAACAAAATAGTACTACTTTTTTATCGTGTCTCTAATTTAGAATAAATTGTATATATGGGCATAATTTTTTTACAATACCCTATCCCCTATACACAATTCACAGTATTAATATTCTTTCAAAAGGCTAGCTGCAATCATATTGCGTTGAATCTGATTCGTCCCTTCATAAATCTGAGTAATTTTGGCATCGCGCATCATTTTTTCAACGGGGTAATCTTTCATATAGCCATAACCACCCAAAATCTGAACAGCATCCGTCGTCACTTTCATCGCCATATCAGAGGCGAAAAGTTTGGACATAGCTGCTTCTTTGGTAAAACGCTTATCCCCGGCCTTTTCAATAGCCTTCGCAACACAATAAGTTAATGCACGTGCAGCCTCAATCTGAGTCGCCATATCAGCAAGCATAATTTGGATAGCTTGAAACGATGAAATAGGCTTGTCAAATTGCTTACGATCCTTTGAGTAAGCCGCCGCAAGATCTAAAGCCCCTTGAGCAATACCTAAAGCCTGAGCAGCAACCCCTGGCCGACCATGATCAAAATTCTTGAGGGCAATAATAAAACCCTGGCCTTCTTTGCCAAGCAAATTTTCTTTAGGAACTTTACAATCTTCAAAAATGAGGGTTCGTGTAGCCGATGAGCGAATGCCCATCTTGTCTTCTTTTTTACCAAAACTAAAACCTTCAAATCCTTTTTCAATAATGAAAGCCGAACTTCCTCGCGCCCCTTTACTCGGATCCGTCGCAGCAATGAGGGTATATGTCTCCGCTTCTCCTCCATTGGTCACCCATTGCTTGGAACCATTGATAATGTAATAATCCCCTTTTTTCTCAGCACGCGTTGTAATAAAACCAATATCACTTCCTGAACTAGGCTCTGTAATGGAGAATGCAGCGACTTTTTTTCCTGAAGCAACATCGGGAAGATATTTTTTCTTCTGTTCTTCTGTTCCAAACGTAATGATCGGGTAAGTTCCTAATGCAGAAGCTGCTACACTCAAAGCGATACCACCACAGGCTCGACTCAATTCTTCAACCACCAAAACGAGTTCTAAAAGTCCAAAGCCCAAACCTCCATACTTTTCTGGAATGTAAACAGCCGTGAGTCCGGTTTCACCAAAAATCTTTACGAGTTCCCAGGCAAATTCATTTTCACGATCATATTTTTCTCGGACAGGAACAATTTTTTCTTCAGCAACTTGACGGGCGAGGGTTTGAATCTCTTTCTGTTCATCGGTGAGAAAATATTCGAGCATCGCAGGCCTTTCGTTGAATGTGTGGAATATTCTTTCCTTCTTCTAAGAAAATTTTATCAGGCTTACAGAAAGTTTCAAGAAGATTCGATTTTTATTCTTTATCTAAAGCTTCTAATTTAAGAATACGAACAACTCTTTGAAGTCTGAGCAGATTTCCATGATGTTGCTTCCTTAAGAATTCAACAGCTTCAATACGAGCTTGAGGGTTTTGAGCTAACCAATATTTCCTTCTAAGAATAATGGAGCGATTCATACACGAACTAAACCTAAAGCTTTAATTGAAGATATACGATTTAATTCTTTTCTCAAATGCTTACTTTCTTCTTCCAAATCATAATCGTCTTGTAATCCCAACCAAAACTGAGGAGTGCTCCCAAAAAATCTAGAAAATCTCAATGCAACGGGCGCTGTCACTCTTCTTTTCCCCTTAATAATTTCCGAAATTGCCGTTTGAGGGATATGTGTTTCCTTAGCCAACCTATAGGCTGTAATCTTCATGGGAATTAAAAATTCTTCTTTTAAAATTTCCCCAGGATGTATATTTTTTAACCTGTTTATCATAAATCACCTCTCTAGTGATAATCTACAATTTCAACGTTGTATGCATCTCCATCGATCCACTTAAAACAAAGCCTCCATTGATCATTTATTCTTATGCTATAGCTATCTTCTCTATCTCCTTTTAACCTCTCCAATCTATTAGATGGTGGAATCATTAAATCAGAAAGAACCATAGCATTATTAAGCATTCTAAGCTTTCTTCGAGCAACATTTTGAATGTCCGAAGGTAATTTACGAGATTTTATTCCTTCCCATATCTTCTTCGTCTCTACATCACTAAAGCCTTTAACCATACATCATACTAACTTATTTCATTACTATTGTCAAACGATATTATTTAGACACAAGAGAATAATGAAGTTAAATTCTATTAAGCAGATATTTCAACCAACGCTCTTCCGGTAGTTATTTCTTCAGCGCAAGGTCGTGGAATAGCACCTTCTTCACTAACTGCCACAATATAAATTGTTTCTTCGCCATCCATCTCTCGCCTTTGCATCAAAAATTTTTCAACCTGTACAGGTTCATATCCAGTTAAAAGGGCCCCTTCCAGCAAAGAATTTAGAATCATTCTTAAATCGATTGGACCTTTTGAGAGATCAATATAAATCCTCTCTACCAATCCTGCACGCTTTCCCATCATTTGACTTAAAACTTGTTGAAGAGCTAGGGATAAAGGAACACTTTTCAAATCTCTGCCTTTACCTTGATTAATTCTTACTTCTGCCATTGAAAGATCGAATTCAATTCCTCTTGAATCTTCATTCAAATATTTTTGAATTTGATCAGCTAATTGGGCAACCTGATTTTCTTTTTCTCTCTTTTGAATTCTGGTTACGGAAGAAACAACGGGTGCTAATTCTTCTTTAGGCAATCTCTTCGAGAGTTCTTCAACTGCAGCTTCTAACAAGGCTCCACGTAAAAACCCTAGAGGGATATCTCCTACTTTTACCATACTCTCCCCAATGTCATCCATCTTTTGGGCAGAAGCAATAATAGCTTTAGCCAATTCTTGAGGAGGAACTTTTTGGAGCAGGAGTTCAATCTCTGCTTTTGCAATAGATTTTTTCAATTGATCTAAATCAGCAGGAGAAACTTGGGCCTCTTGAATCACTTGCTCACTGGTTCTAGGATCTTTTTTACTTAACCCAGATATTTCATCAGTTTTTGCACTTCTCGACTTCGCTCGAAGAGTATTATTGTTCGAGCCTGTCGAGAACATACTTTTTTCTTCAAAACTTTCTCGATATTTCCTTCGATTCATCTCAATTTTAATTAAAGTGGTTAAAGCTGCCTGATTATTTTCGAGGAGAAACAGAAAAAGATCTTTTCCCATATAAAGGGTTGGAAGTTGATGATTTGCATCTGGGCCTCCCATACCAAAATGGGCATAGCTTGTGCCTTTTTCATTTCTTGCTACATAAGTCCGACCAGAGAAAAGCACAAGGCGTGTGGATTCAAATAATTCTTTTATTTCAGGAGGTAAATCTTGATAGGCTTTACTTTGCATGTATTTAAAAAGAGCTTGAGTCAAGTCAGTAGGAAGTACCGCGCTCTGCGTGTCATCGCGAGCGACCGTAAGGGAGCGTGGCGATCCCATCGATGAGATTGCCGCGTCGCCTGCGGCTCCTCGCAATGACAAGCCCCTGCCCACCACAAAACTCATGGCTTGATCTTTAATTTGTGTTTCAGTTGTGGCTTCAATCTTAGCCTCTCTTAAATCTCTTTCTACCTCTTGCCCAACTTCTCTATTCTCAATGCCTTCTGTATGACTTACCTCAAAGTCGGGGCCGAAACCTAAATTACCTGAAGGTGCTGAAGGAGACTGAGGTATAGGAGGAGTTGCTACGTTAGAACTCTTCTCTCTAGCAAAAGCTTGCACTACATCAACCATTTTTGGATTACGCGTTTTTAAAATACCACTAGAAGCTCCTTTAACAATAAGCTTCACAAAATCTTCTACAATTTCATCCTTGCCTTCTTCTTGTAATCGTTTCATCACTCTTTCTGAAGTCTCAAGGGGATTCGCCAAAAATCCAACCATATTCAAGAGCATGCGCTGACGCGGAGAGAGTTCGGTGTCAGCTGCTTTAGCTTGCGCTTTCATTTTTGCCATTTCTTCTGTGTGGTCACGGCTTGCAGAGATAGGATTCTTTTGTAAATACTCTTTAACACGCGGATTTTGAATAGTAAAATCTTCAAGTCCGTTTGTTCTAACGAACAAATTTTCCCGGTTAGGATGATTTCTGAATAATTCAAATATTTGACCACTACTTAATTTCAAATCAAATCCATACAATTCACGTAGATTTGGTAATTCTTTCAAAAGAGCAATATCAGTAACATTCGAGTATGATAGTTCCAAAGTTTCTAGATTTTTTAATACTATTAAACTCGAAACATTCGAAAAAGAGGTGTGTCCTAATTGTAACTCTTTTATACGTGTACATTTTTTTAATTTACTAAAATCCTGTACAGACGATTCACGAAGATTTAGCTTAAAATATTTACCATCTACTATCTCTATTGCAGCTCCCCCAAGACCTTTTTTACCTACATCTCTATATTCTGCAATCCCATTCTCACGAAGAAAATCTAAAATTACTTCTTTCTGCTCTTCCAGAGACAATTCAGGATCAGCTGCTTTCACCGATGCTCCTGTCTTTGCCATTTCTTCTGCATGGTCATGGGAAACCCTCGGTGGATGCATCCAGCCACCTTGGGCTTCTACATAATCTTTAATTTCAGGAGAATCCCATCGAAGAGCATTATCTTTAAATCCATTAACGTATACTGTTAAACTTTTATGATTTGGATGCTGCCTAAAAAATTCACCAATAGTAGCTAGATCTTGTACTTGTGTATCACGCAAATCTAATTTAGTTAGATTTAAACCATTTAATGCACGAATGTCTTTGTCTTTTACAGGTTGCATCCAAAAGCTTAATTCCTGTAGATTTGTTAGACCTTTTAATTTATGAATATTTTTTATCTTTTTAGCTAATCTTAAATCTAAAGAGAAAAACCCTTCTTTTACTTTGAATGCAATTTTAATTTGAACTTCATCCAACTCCAAATCTTCTCTCAAAAACTTTAAAATCACTTGCTTTTGCCGCTCACGTTCAGCATCCGATATTTTTTCCCCGGCAACCGTCGACTGAGAACTAGCGACCTTTTTCATATAGTCCTGAACTTCAGGGGAATCCCAATCATAAGGTTTTGCCAAGTAATCTCTGACTGATGACGGGGTTAACGGATGTGAGACTAACAAATTCCCTCGATTTAGATTTTGTCTAAAAAGTTCGAAAATATCTGTATCCTTTACGCCTGTTCCAGCCAGATACAACTTCTTTAAATATCTCAATCCACTTAAAGCGCGAATGTCTTTCACCCCTGTGCAACTAAGATTCAACTCTTTCAAAATCGTTAACCCCTCCAGGGCACTAATGTCGTCCACTTTTGCTGAGTTAAGGTCTAATACGAAGAATCCATCACCAACTTCTTTTAATTTATATCTATCAATTTTATTCTTATCCAAAAACTTTAAAATCTCTTGTCTTTGACGATTACGTTCAGCATCAGATATCTTTTCATCAGCAAATGTTGATTGACGGGCAGGGACCGCTTTGACATATACCTGAACTTCAACGGAATTCCAGGTATATTCCTTCCCAATGCAATTCGTAACAACCAAATTCTCTCGATTTGGATTTTCCCTAAAAAGCTCGAAAGCGTCTGGGTCCCTCACGTTCGTCATAAGTAGATTCAACTCGCGCAAATTCGTCAACCCGCTCAATACTCGGATGTCTTTTGGTTGCATATGAGTGAGATCTAGCGAGAAAAATCCGTCCTGATCTGATTCCTTAAATCGTTTTCTAATCTCATCGTCATCCAACTCCAAATCTTCTCTCAAAAACTTTAAAATCACTTGCTTTTGTCTTTCCTGTTCAGCATCTGTAATTCCTGCTTCCTGCTTCGTGCCTCCTGCTTCCCTCTTTTCCATTTCTTCTGCATGGTCATGACTTAGAGCAGTACTGCTCCAACCACCTTGGGTATTTACGTACTTCAAAACTTCAGGAGATTGTGAGTTAATTTCACGAAAACCATTTTTATAAAAGATGAAAACCTTTAACCGTTTGGGATGGGGATGTTTCAAAAATAATGCACCAATTTGAGAATCCATATTGCCATCGCTTGGGTAAAAAGTGTCCGAGAGTGTTAACACTTCTAAATTTGATAACCCGTTTAAAAATCCTATGTTTTTTACATTTGTGTTAAAAAGAGCTAAATTAAAGAATCCCGCTTTTTCTTTAAGATGATTTCCAACTTCTTCATCAGGCACTCCATGTTGTTTTAAATAAGCAATAATCTGAGCTCTTTCGTTAGCTAAAATTACCTTTTCTGAAACAGTTCCTTCTAATTTTTTTCGGGCAATATAATTCTTCACTTCAGGAGAATCATAGGTATATGTATATTCATCCGTATAATCTCTTCTCTCATTTCTCAGAGTAACTTTTAGATTTTCAGGGTGAGGATGAAGCCAAAAAAGTTCACCAAGACCGGGCATATAATCATTAAAATTAAGGTCCGTTTCTATTCCACTAAATACATGCTCAATAATTAATTCAGATAAGTTTCCCAAACCGTCCAAACCTGATAAGTCCTGAATAACAGAATTTAACACTATTTTTTTCAAATTCTTTATTTTTTTGAAGGGCCTAGTATCATTCGTTTTTATTTTTCTAAGATCTAATTCAAAAAATCCATTTTCCTCCTTAAGATAATCTCCTATCTTTTCATCAGTTACTCTATTAAACTTCAAATAAGAAATGATCTCAGCTTTCTGCCGCTCACGCTCGGCATCCGTGATAGCACTGGTAGTTGTAGCACTCCCTGCCTTTACAGCCGCTTCTTCTGCATTTTTTCGGGCGATATATTTCTGAACATCCTTATCATC
>JAYRIK010000271.1:0-6249 GCA_041906865.1 Candidatus Auribacterota bacterium | reverse complement strand
GTTAGAATCATCGAGATTTGAGGCTCGACAATTTTCATTCCCAAAGAGACAAAAAAAAGTGTCATAAAAAAATCTCGCAAAGGAAGTGTCTTGGCCGTTACATGAATGCTATAGGGAAAAGTTGAAATAGAAATTCCAGCAATCAAAGCACCCATCTCTTTAGAAAGACCCAAAGCACCTGCCCCATAAGCCACAAGTGCACACCAGCCAATGGAAACAGCCACCACCATTTCAGGAGACTTTGCAATCCATTTGTAAACTTGGCTTAAGAGAAATTTACTAAAGACAAAACCCACCACAAGTAAAATAATACTTTTGAGAATGGCCCATAAAAAGGGACCCGCGGCAGGATGGGCAAAATTAGGCTGAATGGCTAAAACTAAAATCGCCCACAAATCTTGAATGATTAAAACCCCAAGGGTAATGCGCCCTGGAAGTGTATCGAATTCAAATTTATCATAAAGCAGTTTAACTACAATCGCTGTACTGCTTAACGCACAAAGAATTGAAAGATAAAACCCATCAATATTAGATCCTCGAATGAAGAAACCCAACCATGGGAAAACAAGAAGACCCAAACCCACGCAAAGAATAAACTGCCCAACCCCTGTTACAAGCAATTGTTTCCCAGAAGCAATCACTTTCTGAATATTAAGTTCCAGGCCAATGATAAAAAGAAGAAGAATTAACCCAATCTCAGAAATAATTTCAATATTGATGGGATCTGTGACGAGTTTAAAACCAATACTAGGCCCAATCAAAGCACCAGCCAGCAAATATCCTAAAATAATGGGCTGACGCAAGCGATGCATAATCACACCTAAAAGTGTGGCTGCAATAATAGACAAACCTATGTTTTCAAGAAGACCGTGCATTTAAACTCCGTAAAGTAACCCGAGCTACACGTAACACTTTTATTAATGATAATCGTAAACACATACAAGCATATAAGATTTATTAGAACCGTCTATGAATTATGAAGCCAAAGTCTTCTCAATACGACGATCAGGAACAAGCCATAAAATGGCTACAGATACATAAATCAAACAGGCCATCCAAGATTTAAAAAAAGAAAGAGGGATAGCTAGAGCGTAAAGAAAAAGTGATATTTTTCCTTTAAAATCACTCCCCAGTGCAATTGCTAAAACAGAATCCTTTTCATGAATAGAAAGAAGCGCTCGCGTCAAAATGAAGTAAGCAATTGCAGAAAATAACAAGATCATTCCATACAAAGCCACTGGCCATGAAGTAAAATGATTTTCACCCATCCAAGCCGTAACAAAAGGAATAAGAGAAAGCCAAAACAGCAAATGTAAATTAGCCCATAGAACACGTCCATCAACATGTTTAATGGCTTGAAACAAATGATGATGATTATTCCAGTAAATCCCCAAAAAGACAAAACTCAAAACATAACTTAAAAACACAGGAATCAATGGGCGCAATACGATTAAATCTGAGCCATGAGGCACTTTTAGCTCAAGCACCATAATAGTAATAATAATCGCAACCACACCATCACTAAAAGCTTCTAATCGGCTCTTTGTCACTATTAAGATCTCTTCATTAGAAATAATACGCGATATTTTTAAAGATATTATTCATGAACAAACGATTTGATTAAATTTTTCATCATAATCATTCAAATAACATTTATTAATCCAAAATGTATAAATTTGTGGACCAAGCATTTTCCCCAATTGAGCCAACACATCCCCAATACAAATAACCCGTACTCCTGACTCATTGCTTGAGGAATTTATCTCTGTTTGCAACAGATTCTGACAAACTTGCAAATGTAAGGAAATCCACTGTTCAACAACTCTATCTTTACTCCGAAAATGCAATTCTTTTAAACTTTTTAGTTTTGGATCAAGTTCATTAACAATCTTTTGTGTTTTTTGCTGAATCGCACGATTTTTCTCTTCTTGATCCTTATTAATCCAACCACGTTCAATAGCTTCATCAATCATGCCCGCTTCAACTCGTGCATCTTCTAGTTGGCGACGTAAATTTTCTAACTCCCATATTTTTGAATTCATCATTTATATCGCTTTATCTATGCTTAGTGGACTGAATATTTTCTAAACGCTTTTCTCTCAAATTCAATTCTTATATTTTCCCCATTGATAATTTTGGGACCAGTTTAAAAATTCATTCACACGTGTTTTATTTTCTTGTAACCATTTTTTAATTTCTGGTGTGTTTTGGTTTTGAGAAATATAATAACAAAACACATCCACATAGTTCTTTTGTTTCATTTCAACAAAATATGGCACGTAATAAGCGCATGTAAAAGCTACTTGATTTTTTGTTTTCATTTCTAAAAAAAGAGAGAATAAATTATCAAATTGACAAATCATTTGTTGAATGGGGCTTTTCTTCCCACCCTTTTCCTCCTCACATGTTATAACGCTTCCAGATAAGACCAAGTTTAAAGCGGAAAAATCACCTTCATCAGTTTTGACAGATGGATCAAGAAATATCTGATTCGCATTCGCATTTCTCTCAACGCCGCTATGAATCAACTTACTCACTAAATCCAAACCTATCCGAGCACGATCCCCTTGTGGCTCTAAAACTAAAAAACGACTGATTGCCAATAAAGCTGGGATTCTGTACCCCCCCTTTTTAAGGGCTTGGCATAATCCATAATGGCTGGAAACATGAGTAGGATTAAGGGACACAGCTTTTTCAAAATTGTGACGTGCATCGTCTATTTTATTTTGATTAAACTGAGTAATAGCTAAGTTGAAATAGATCCCTGTATCTTTTGGGAAACGTTTTACCCCTAATTCAAAAACTTGTTCCGCTTTTTCAGACTCTCCCAATTGATCAAAATTATTTCCGATTAAAGCATAATACAAAGACAAATAATCTGAATGATATTGAACCCCCTTGAATGCCATTTCCAAACTTTTCTTAAAATCTTTTTTGGCTGAATAAGAATAAGCTAATTCATACAAGGCATACACATTGTCCGGATTCTCTCTTAATATCTCTTCATAGGTACGAATGGCGCCTGCATAGTCACCACGATCATGAAGCGTTGTTCCTTGTTTAATTAAAGCATCTTGTTTTTGTGTTGAAGGAGAAGGAAATCGTTTAGGAGAATGAATGATATCACCCGACGCAAAAGTTCCTGTTAAAAAAATTCCAATTAAAATCAAAAAATTCAGGCAAATTATCGTCTTTTTCATAAAAACTCTCCTTTAACTATTTTTTATCTATTTTCTTCATATTCTATTGCTAATTAATCTCGGGGTGGGCGGATTCGAACCGCCGGCCTCCTAGTCCCGAACCAGGCGCTCTAGCCAGGCTGAGCCACACCCCGTAACTTTAAATTTCTCAAAATACTTAACTCTCCATTTTAACTCAGGCGCTCCCTGCCAAAAGCAACAGCATTTTGGCGAGCGCCCGTCTCATTGCCCCGACTTTGTCGGGGCTTTGGTCGGGTAGCCAGGCTGAGCCACACCCCGTCTATACATATCTTTTTAATGCTTTAATCGATTGATCGCTACTTTAATCATCAATTTAAAAAAACGTAAGGTATCTCGAAAAGGTTTTATTTTACTCTTCTCATCCCCATAAATCGAGGCAATAGGAACTGAACAAATTCCTTTCGTATATCGAGCACTTTGAATCAAAATTTCAGATTCGATATCAAATCTCTTAGATTCCAAATGTATTTTTTCAATGAGTTCTCGCTTGATCAAACGATATCCACATTGTGTATCAGGAATCTCTACACCTACCAAGAGGGATAAAATCTTCGACATCACCCAATTAGTTGCAATCCGAATTTTTGGCATGTCTTTGGTTTCACCCATTCGATTGCCCACAACCATGAGAATTTGAGGATCTTTTGCTGCTTCCATAAACTTCGAGATTTCTTTTGCATCATGCTGCCCATCACCATCCATCAAAATTAAAGCATCCCATGATTTAGGAAGAAAAAATTCAAAACCTGTTTGAATGGCAGAACCTTTTCCTTGATTCATTTTATGACGAATGACATGCGCTCCTGCTAATTTCGCTTCCTGTGCCGTTTTATCTTGAGATCCATCATCTATCACCACTACATCGGCAAGAGGCAAAACTTCAGCAATTACTTTTCCAATTCTTCCTTCTTCTTGATAAGCGGGGATTAATACACATAACTTCATAAAATTTTGTTTTACTCCCAATGTCTTTGTTTGATCTTAAATCCAAATGTTAGATGAGTGGATAGTGGATAGGGAATTGTGGATTGTTAAAAAATAAATTCTCTTTTCCCTATTCACAATCCACCAATCCCAATCCCCTGCATTTATTCTTCCCATATTTCTTCAAAACAAATCCATTGAGCAGGATCTCTCTTAATCATTTTTTCCAAAGCTTTTGCAATGTCATCTGCCAACTGATTTTCTGTTTTTCCTTCTGGATAAATAGCAGAATCAAAAAAGAGACACCCCGAATTTCCCTCACGAATAAACGCCCCAGGCACAATAGGAGCTTGAGCACGTCTGGAAAAAACAACAGGACCTCGAGGAATTTTTGTTTTCTTTCCAAAAAGCTCAACATCAATTCCTGTCCCCAAAAAATCAATATCTCCCGCAATAGCAACAGTACGCCCCCTACGTAAAGCATCTAAACAAGCATGAGTGGAATCTTGCTTCCAAGGAATCACTTCAAGGCCATGAATGATTCGCCGGTTCATAAAAAGTTGATTCAAAGAAGGATTGGGATGGCTAAAAAAAACAGCGCTTACTGGTACATTTTGAATTACAGTTGCAAGGGCAGCCATTTCCCAATTGCCTAAATGAGGAGTTACAGCAATGACACCCTTTCCTTGAGCACTTGGTTTAAGGAGATTTTCTAATCCTTCGTATCGAATCGACTGAATAAATTTTTTCTTTTTCTTTAGTGGACTCAAAAACTCCGCTAAATATTGCCCAAACGAAGCAAAAACTTTTCGAGCTTGTTTTCTCACATCTTGCTTTTGATAAACAACAGAAAGATTTTTAATCACATTGCTTCTTTTTTCAGAGCAGAAATAATAGGCAAAACTTCCTATCGTTTTGGAAAGGCATATACTCCAAGACCAGGGTAATATCAGCAGTAACACAGCCATGATCTTAAGCATGAACCGCTGGCACATTGGAGATTTCCAATAGTGTTTTTGCAATATCTGCTGCAGCTTGAGGCTTTCTAAGCATATCAATATGTTGACGAATTTCGTGCAAACGATCTGGATTTCCTAAAAGCTCTTCAACCACTTGTGGGATTTCATCGGCATGATTTACTTTCAAAGCTATTTTATTTTCAACTAGAAATTCTGTGTTTTTAGATTCCTGTCCTGGCAAAGGCTTAAAAATAATCATGGGAAGTTTCTTTACCAAAGCTTCTGAACTGGTCAACCCCCCTGGCTTGCTAATTAAAAGATCTGACATTTCCATTAAAGAATTAACGTCATTGACATATCCATAAACGCTCAGAGGAACACGACATTTTTCACGTAGAGCTTCTAGCTTGCCTTGCAAAGAACGATTGCGACCTGCAACGGCAATCACATGAATAGGTTTACGAACTTCCTGTAAGGCCCTCACAATTTCACGAATGGGAAGTAGACCCTGTCCTCCACCCATGATTAAAATCACAGAATGATCTTTCGCAATACCATACGTTTTTTTGAGCAAATCTCGATCTTGAGACTGACTAAACATGGGATCTACGGGGATGCCTAGAACCTTCACTTTTTCTGAAGAAATTCCCTCTTCCAAAAGGCGCTTCTGAGTCATTTTCGTGGGAACGACAAATAAATCCACTTGATTCAAAATCCAATAAGAATGAACCACATAATCTGTAATCACCGCAACCAGAGGAAAAGATAAATAATTTTCCTCTCGATATGCTGAAAGCACTCCACAAGGGTAAGCTTGTGTACAAATGACAACATCAGGCTTAAATTCAGAAGTAAGTTGAAGTAGACGAGAAGAGTTTAAGCGATAAGCAAAATCTTTAAATTTTGAAAGTTTTTCTTTAACTTGAGAATTATCGTAAAGATACTCCCACAGTTCAGGTGTATTTTTAACGACTCCCATGTAAGTTTTAATCACGAATTTTTCTAGAATGGGGCTAATGTAATTCAGAGCATTTACATTTAGAACTTCTACTTCAGGATCTTCTTGTCGCAAAGCATTCTCAATGGATTTTGCGGCAATATGATGTCCAGAATTAACAGAGATATACAGGATGAGAACTCTCTTC
>JAYRIK010000270.1:0-3831 GCA_041906865.1 Candidatus Auribacterota bacterium | reverse complement strand
TAATTATGTACTGCCTAGTGTATGTTCTATTTTTAAGGAGTAAGTAACATGAGTAAACCAGAATCCATGATACAAGAAGAGTATAAATACGGATTCGTTACCGATATTGAGGCGGAGACTATTCCGAAGGGGTTGAATGAGGATGTCATTCGTCTCATATCTAAAAAGAAGAACGAACCTCAATTTATGCTTGATTGGCGTTTGAAAGGGTATCGCCACTGGCTGAAAATGAAAGAGCCTACCTGGCCTAATGTGCATTACCCAGCCATTGATTATCAGGATATTGTTTACTACTCAGCACCAAAGCAGAAAACAAAATTAAAAAGTTTGGATGAAGTAGATAAAGAACTTTTAACCACTTTTGAGAAGTTGGGGATTCCTCTTGAAGAGCAAAAACGCTTGGCAGGTGTTGCTGTAGATGCCGTTTTTGACAGCGTGTCTGTCGCAACCACTTTTAAAGAAAAATTAAAAGAAGTGGGGATTATTTTTTGCTCTTTTTCTGAAGCTGTGCAAAATCATCCTGATCTGATTCAAAAATATTTGGGAACAGTTGTTCCTTATTCGGACAACTTCTTTGCTGCTTTAAATTCCGCTGTTTTTAGCGATGGATCTTTTTGCTTTATTCCAAAAGGCGTTCGATCTCCTATGGAGCTTTCAACTTATTTTAGAATTAATGCAGCGGATACAGGACAATTTGAACGTACATTGATTGTGGCTGAAGAGAGCAGTTATGTGAGTTATCTTGAAGGATGCACAGCTCCCATTCGCGACAAAAATCAACTTCATGCCGCTGTTGTAGAATTAGTTGCATTGGATAACGCACAAATCAAATATTCTACGGTGCAAAACTGGTATGCAGGAGACAAACAGGGAAAAGGTGGCATTTATAATTTCGTAACTAAACGTGGTAAATGCGCAGGAAAGAATTCAAAAATTTCTTGGACTCAAGTTGAAACAGGTTCCGCCATCACATGGAAATACCCCAGCGTCATTCTGATGGGAGATAACTCCGTTGGAGAATTTTATTCAGTCGCGGTCGCCAATAATATGCAGCAAGCTGATACGGGAACCAAAATGATTCATGTGGGAAAAAATACGCGTAGCACCATTATTTCAAAAGGAATTTCAGCGCGCCACGGAAGCAATACTTATCGTGGCCTTGTAAAAGTTTTACCTCAAGCAGAAAACGCGCGTAATTACACACAATGTGATTCACTTCTTTTGGGGGATCAATGTAGCGCCAACACTTTTCCTTACATTGAAACTCAAAATCAAACAGCTCGTGTTGAGCATGAAGCATCGACATCTAAAATCAGCGATGAACAACTCTTTTATTGTAAGCAGCGTGGAATTTCTTCGGAAAATGCAGTAAATATGGTCATCAATGGCTTTTGCAAAGAAGTCTTCAAGAATTTGCCAATGGAATTTGCAGTTGAGGCATCCAAGCTTATGAGTGTCAGTTTGGAAGGAAGTGTTGGATAGAAATACTATCGCATGTGTTAGATCAGGCGTTAATAAATTTAAGAGGAGAAGGCGATGTTAGAAATTAAAGATTTACATGTAACCATCAATGGAACAGAAATTCTTAAAGGGATTAATCTCTCTGTTAAGGCAGGTGAGGTTCATGCGGTGATGGGTCCTAATGGATCAGGGAAAAGTACTTTGGCAAAAGTGCTCGCAGGACACCCGGACTATACAATCACAAAGGGGAGCATTCTTTATCAAGGCAAGAACCTAGTGGAAATGACACCTGAAAAAAGGGCCAGAGAAGGGATCTTTCTTGCTTTTCAATATCCAACAGAAATTCCAGGCGTGAGTAATACCTATTTTTTAAAAGCAGCTTTGAATGAAATCAGAGTGCATCAGGGTTTACCAGAGCTGGATGCCATGGAATTTTTAGAATTGATTAAAAAGAAAATTCAAACTGTTGAAATGGATCAAAGTTTCATTCATCGCCCAGTCAATGAAGGTTTTTCTGGAGGAGAAAAAAAGAAAAATGAAATTCTTCAAATGGCAGTTTTAGAACCTAAACTTGCAGTTTTAGATGAAACAGATTCGGGCTTAGACATTGATGCATTAAAAATAGTTTCTTCAGGAGTCAACAAGCTTCGTGCTTCAGACCGATCTATCATTCTTGTAACGCATTATCAAAGACTCTTAGACTACATTACTCCTGATTTTGTGCATGTATTGATGAATGGACAAATCGTTAAATCTGGGGGAAAAGGCTTGGCTCTTGATTTAGAAAAGCAAGGTTATGATTGGATAAAAGAACCCATAGCAAGCAAGTAAAACCATGCAAACTTTATTAGATAAAGACAAAGTAAAAAATATTTTTGATGGATTTCGAAAAAACAGAGTAAAGGCCGAACCTTCCTGGTTAGAAGACATTCGTGAAAGTGCTTTTTCTGTCTATCGTCAGCTTGATTTTCCTTCAAAAAAAAATGAAGACTGGAAATATACCGATGTATCTTCTTTTGTTCAGACTCCCTTTGAATCAGAAATTTCTTCTGATTCAAAATTAAGTAATGACGATCTCAAAACACTTCCGCTCATCAATCAAATACCGCATCGGCTCATTTTTATAAATGGTCAATACGACAGCCGCCTTTCATCGCTTCCAAAGCTGGAAAAACCAATTAAAATTCTTTCGCTTAAAAATGCTGTCTCGTCGGAACCCGAACTTCTTAAAAAATATCTTGGCCAATTCATTTCATTTGATAAAAATGTTTTTTCAGCTCTCAATGCAGCATTGTTCCAAGACGGCGTTTTTATTTATCTGCCCGAAGGGATTCACATATCCGAGCCTATTCAAATTTACTTTATTTCTACATCGGGTTCTCAAAATCCATTTTCTCAACCCCGAAACTTGATGATTGCTGATCGAAAAAGCAAAGCAACTTTTATAGAGCATCATCTTTCTTGGGACAAAGGCATTTCTTTGTGCAATACCGCTACAGAAATTGTTTTACATAAAGACGCCCAATTAGATATCTATAAACTCCAGTCAAAAAATGAAAGTTCTCTTCTTTTAGACACAACCTATGCCCACTTAGGTCAAAATGCCTCTTTTAAATGTTTTACTTCATCGCTTAAAGGACAATGGATCAGAAATAATTTAAATGCGATTTTGGCTGAAGAAGGAGCTTCTTGTGTGTTAAATGGACTCTATTTGCTCTCAGGATCACAACATGTTGATCATCATACCCTCATTGATCATCTTAAGCCTCAGGGGACAAGTCATCAACTGTACAAGGGAATTTTGGATGGTCAAGGAACAGCCGTATTTAGTGGGAAAATTTTTGTCCACAGAAATGCTCAAAAAACAGATGCTTCCCAAACCAATAAAAATCTATTATTGAGCAAGGGAGCAAAGGTTGATACAAAACCTCAACTAGAGATTTTTGCTGATGATGTTAAATGTAAGCATGGTGCAGCTGTGGGACAATTAGACGATGAAGCCGTTTTTTATTTAAAGAGCCGAGGAATTGGTTCTGAGAAAACCCAAAGCATTCTAAGTTATGCATTTGCTTCAGAAGTTGTAGAGACAATGCCTCTTGAAACTTTAAAGCATTTTTTAAATGACATTCTTCTCTCAAAATTTGAGAAAAGAGGAAATCATGATTAAAACTGAACATAAAACTAATGCTTCCTCTCACTTGTTTCCCTTTGAAGAGGAAATGAGAAAATATAGATTAGATTTTCCAATTCTTCAGGAAAAGATATACGGAAAGCCTCTGATTTATCTAGATAATGCGGCAACGACTCAAAAACCTTTAAAAGTGATAGAGGCTATTACCCATTATTACAAACATGAAAACGCAAATATCC
>JAYRIK010000269.1:0-1762 GCA_041906865.1 Candidatus Auribacterota bacterium | reverse complement strand
TTTCTTCTTGTGTAAATAATTGCATTTTTTCTCCTTATGGTTTTACATATCCGCCAAAATCATGCTGACACTGTTGCCAGTATCCACAAAACTTTTGACTGCATAAAAAATTATCCCTTTTCGGGTAAAAAATATTTGAATTGATTGCCCCATCCACTTTTGAAATTAACCCTAAAGCATATCTTTTTTGAGCGTCATCAACTGTTAAAGAAATGGTTTCAATTCGTGTGGGTAATTTTTTTGTGGGCTTGATGATATAATCAAAATCAACCTTGTCTTTTCCAGCTCCCAAAGAATATAGAATGCCCTGCAAAAGATAGGATTCTGAAAGAACAGACTGGGCTTTGCCAGTTGTCTTGTGATCATGAACAGTATCTTTGTCGTCGATTAAATCAATCGTCCCCGCAATGCTAAAATCAACATTTTCAAAAGGAAGCTCAAAATATACCTCTGACGCCACGGGTTGAATGGTTGGGGCTTTTTCTTTGTGATATTTTTCAGTGATGAGAATTGTTTCATCTTTTAAAACCCCTTTAACATTTTCAATCCCTTCGCTCTTTTCTTCCTCCCCCCATTGGGTTTCTTCCGAAAAAACTTTATCAAAAGTCGTTGCCACCGCATCCAGCACGTCATTTAATGGAAGATCTTTTTTGGACTCTACTTTCTGCGCGTAGTTATGATCTACCCCAGCATGAAAGCTTGTCCCCTGCTTCGCCATTGAAGAAGAAGGCATGACAAGACCATCAATGTAACGATACTTGTACTGTTGCGGGCACCGCAAAAACATGTTGATCATGCTTTGATGGTACTTCATATTTTGATCTCCTCATCTTGGTCAAAAGTTGGGAGCTCATTAGTTTCTTGTGCCTGCTTGATAAGTTTAGCCAAAGCCTTGTCTTTTTCCTTATCTTTTGAAATTCTCAAAAACTCTTCCAGAAGCTTAGACCAGTTCCCTTCATATCTTTTTGTCAAAATTTTAATTTGACTTTCATCCAATTTGAATTTTTCAAAAGCAGTTTTACACCGATTCTCGGGAGTTTGAGGAATTGGAAGGGCTTGCTTAGATTCTTCTTCAGTGGCTTTTACTTCAATGATATGAGCTTTTGATTTATCATCGGATAACTCAACCCCCATCTCACTTTCATCATAAAGCCCCCCAAGCTGATCTGGGAAAGCTTCTCTTAAGGCCTGAACAAGGGCAACCTTTCTAATCATCGTTGCTGGCATTTTATTCCAACTGGATTGTCCCTTATTGTATTCTGACATTGAGACAGTTGTCTTAATGGGGTTTGAATAACCTTCTAAAAAGACTTCACACCAGCCCCCAAGTAAAACATCACCTTGGAGAGTAAAAGCTCCTTCTTGCTCAAGAATATCTTCTTTACGACGAAGAATAACCCCTGCCCTAAAACCTCTAAACTTGGGGTGTTGCATGGCCCTTTTGGTAAAGAGGTCTTTACCAACAACTGTTTGAGCCGGCTTGGAGGAATCATATTTAATAAGGTAAGCTTCTCGTCGCCACGGGTTAAGGTTCTGGCTTTTGCAAAGTTGCAAAAAAACCATTGCCTCTTTATCTGTTGCCAAATCACAAAAATATTTTTTTACATCTTGCAATGTAAATTCAATATTTTGTGGAGCAATATCTAAAGCTTTATCGTTATTATTTATAACCTGAAGTTGCGCTTTCATATCTCCCCCTTTCCTAATTTCGGCTCTTTATACTCCCCAGCAAAAGGCGGCTCGAACTGCCCTATCGGCTGGT
>JAYRIK010000268.1:0-2960 GCA_041906865.1 Candidatus Auribacterota bacterium | reverse complement strand
TGGCAATGGATTTTGAGCCTCTGGATTTGGAGGATGATTTCAAGCATCGCCGGAGGACTTTTCAATTTGTTATTTGCCGCTCCCCCTGGGCAGGAGCAGATCGAGCAAATAAGGGTCAAAGCAATGCAATATCGAAGTGTTTTCTAAATTCAAGGAGGGGCAATGAGTGCCGCAGAAAAATTTAAAAATAAAAAACTGGATGAACAAAAGCCACTAACAGGAGGTGTAGTCCAAAAAATCAAAGAAGAAATTCGGAATTGGTATGGAAGTCTCTCCATTCGAGAACTCACCCAGAATAAGGCATTGATCGCCGAGATCGAGCGGCTTGAGAGCTTACTGGAGGTTTGCACTGAGCGGAGCCACTCGATTGCACGTTTGGGATCCACTTTCGAAACGACAAAAACTGATTAAATTTTTGTAGCTTTTGTGTCAAGTTTTTTCGCCTTTGTTTCTCTGTAAGTAATTTCTCCCTTCATTTCAATCTTTATTGCTGAATGTTTTACAAGGTCAACAATTGCATCCAAGATAACAACATCTTCAATAACTTCTTGCCAGTGATCTATCGGCAATTGTGTTGTAAAAAATGTCGACTTTGCTATGGACCGAAGCTCCAGTAATTCTTTTAAATCCTGCGCTTCCGTTGAACTTAATTTCCTCATTCCAAAATCATCAATTATCAATATGTCAAATGAAGACAATCTCTTTCTCATTGTTAAATATCGATTCAGCCTTCGGGACTCTGCAATCATTAAAAATAATTCAGTAGATTCTTTAAAAAGAACTGTCTTTCTTTTTGAACAAGCATATCTCCCCACAGCTTCAGCTAAATAGCTTTTTCCCATTCCAGTTTGTCCAACAAAAATTATTGGCCTTGCGATTTCGAGCCACTCCAAACTCATGAGCTCCTGAAGCTGAGACTTACTGATCCCACGTTTTACTGTCATGTCAAAATCCTCAAGATAAGCCCCACGCTTAAAAGCAGCTTGTTTTATTTTTTTATGTACAAACTGTTCATCCCGGTAAACCTTTTCCGTCTGCAGTAATCTTGACAATAACTCCTGATGACTCCAGTCCTGCTTCATTGCCACTGATAAATCTGTCTCAACGGCATTGAACATCCCGTATAAACTTAATTCTTGCATCTGTTGCTGTAAACTAACTAATGACACTTTTCCTCCTTTAGTGAAGTGTTTGGTTTTTTCTTAACATTGGATTATTTGGATTTCTTTTAATTTGCTCTTGCGACGGTAAATCAATATTTTCTGACAAATTTTTCTGCAAATAATTTTTAAAATTTTCCACCCGAACTTGATTGTATCTCTCAAGCTCTGTTAAAGACTTTATAATAATTTTTCTAAAAATTTCTGGACTCACTTTGCCTTTAGCTATTCTTGCTTCCCGAATAAACCCTTGCGCCCTTCTTAAATTTCCACAAGGACTCTCCTTTAAAAGCCCCTCAATAAAATCCTTAAACACGGGATCAATAAACATCGACTGCTGGATTACAAACTGAACCGTCGTATTTCTATAAGCTTTTGACGCCTCTGGAATATGCTCAGATAAAATACTCTTTTCCCCCTTGTATTTCATCAGCCTGGGATGCACTGCCACTTTTTCAAGATTATGATAAATCTCAACAGTATTTGCTGACAGCCTTACGCATACAGATTCTCCAACTAATTGGTAAGGAACAGAATAATATCGTAAATTCGCACAAACTGTTCCATCAGGATGAACTTTGTAAAACTTCGTCTCGCACAATTCATATTTGATTGCAGGCAGTGGCTTTAGCTTTACTTTCTCTTCAAGACCAAACATCTCTTGTCGTGAGATTTTAAATCGCGTGTGAACCTTATTATTTATTGTCTCACAAAGCTCTTTTAAAAATTTGTTAATCTCACCAAGTGAAGTAAATGTAATTTTCCTGCTTCTCCAGCGAAAATACCTCTGCACAAGTTTTACAGATCCTTCAACTAAAGCTTTATCTTTGGGAGAGTAAACTCGTGCCGGCGCAACTGTTACGCCATAATGCTTTGTAAAACGATCGTATTCTGCATTTAATTCAGGATCATATTTGTTCGACTTGATAACTGCTGTCTTGGCATTGTCGGGACAAATAACCTCTGTAACCCCGCCATAAAAATTAAACATTGACTCGTGTGCTGTTAAAAAATCAACCTGCTTCATACTTGAATAGGCTTTTGCAAAAATTAATTGTGAGTATCCAAGACATCCAACAAAAATATACGCCTTGTTGATTTTACCACTTTGCGGATCAAGCCACTCAACTACATCACCAGCCCAGTCGACTTCAACTCGCTCGCCCGGATTAAAATATCTATGCGTATAATTTTGAACTTTTAACTGTGGAAATTTTTTATGCAAATATCTGGTAAAATTTGAATACGATGTCAGTTGCTGAGCTGACTCTTCCCATATCAACGACAGCGGATGCTTTAATCCAATGTTTTTTAAAATCTCATCCCAATTAACCAAAGACATCCAGCCTGGTAATTTATTCTGATCCTCAAATTTATATTTTCCTGAACGAATTTCAGAAATAGTTGAACGTCTTCGCCCGACAGATTTTGCAATTTGTCGATCCGTAAGACCTTGTTTAATTTTTTGTTTTATATCTTCATATTGTGCCATGCTTAGTCCCAACTGTCCCTCCTTGGTGTGATTACCAAGAAGGATTACACGTCGTTTCTAAAGTGGCTCCCATTTATACAATCGGGTGGCTCCCGATTATGCAATCAAGTGGATCCCAGTTTTACAACTGGGTGGATCCCGTTTTATGCAATTTTCCACTGTATAGGGAATGAAGTGCTGATGCCAGCTCCAAGAGGTCTCGTAATGGGATCTTCCGCTGCGACGATTCAGGTCTCATGTAGCCCTCAAATTTTAGTCGGAACCAATGTGAGCTGCGAGGAAAGGTACATGGGACTGGTTTGGGGATT
>JAYRIK010000267.1:0-1652 GCA_041906865.1 Candidatus Auribacterota bacterium | reverse complement strand
CTCAATTAGAACCACAAACCTTTTGGTTTAATCTTATTCAGGCTACTTTATCTCCTGTGGGAGTCGTTGTGGGATACGATTTTGGTTTTGGATCAGGAAAAAAAGGGGGTTGGCCTCTTTTGCAATCGATTTCTCAGGAAAGTGGATTTTCTATTAAAGTTGTGGATCCCGTTTATTGGCAAGGTAATATTGTATCCAGTAGTAGGGTTCGACAATTGATCTCAGAAGGAATCGTAAAAGATGTGATAAATTTATTAGGACGTCCTTTTAGTTTATCTGGAAAAGTAATTGAAGGTAATTCACTAGGAAAAAGCTGGGGATTCCCCACAGCTAATATTCTTCCCTCTGCAACTATTTTACCCGCATCTGGGGTGTATTTCACTTATTCTAGAGTAGAAAAAAAAGAAGGGTATCCTTCAATAACTAATGTTGGCATTGCTCCTACCCTAGAAACCAATAAGCCTAAAGTAAAAATAGAAACACATTGCTTGGCAGAACTTGATTTTTCCCTCTATAATTTAGAGATGGAAGTTGTTTTTTTTGATTTTTTGAGAAAGGAAAAAAAATTTTCTTCGATAGATGATTTGAAAAAACAAATTGGTTCTGATGTAGAGAAAGCTAAAAAATATTGGACTCAAACAAATCCTCAATTTGGACCGTATTGGACGTAGACCCTCAGGTTTTTCGTTGGAATCTATTGGTTCAGTGTTTACAAGAAATTGGGGTTTCTAGTTCCTATCAAAAAATTGAAACCCAAGATGAAAATTTTGAGGAAGTTCTGGGTTCCGTATTAAAAAAAAGATTTGTGGGGATACGAATAGGATCCATCTTTGGAGAAAGATTGATGCAATCATTCCCACAGGAACCCGCTTTATTATTAAGTATAGGATCGGCGGATACTCTTATTAAGATTCACAATCAATGGTGGCCGCGTTCCTTGCTCTACGAAGCTTTACATTATCTTTTAGGCTATTTGGGAAAAGAAATTAATTTTACTTCTTCCGCATTAATTGTAGGTGCTGGATCTGAAGCTCGTGTGGCCATTGCTGTGTTACTTAAAATGGGATTTAAAAGTTTTAAAATTACCCATCGTTTTGCTGATCAGGGCATTAGTTTATTGGCTGAATTAAAGCGCATTTATTTTAATGTCACTTTTGAATATATTCCAGTGAATCAATTGATCATGTTGCCTGCTGTACACAGCATAATGATCAATACTTTAACCGATGAAAAAGATCATAAAGAAGTCATACCTGAATTGTTGTATTTCAATTTTTTAGAACCAGGGGGGGAAATTTGGGATTTTTCAATGGGAAACAAAGAGCTTTCTTTAGCAACTGAAGCACAGCAGATTGGTACCAAATATGTTTCTGGCTGTGAAGTGGCCAGTTGGGTGGATTTTTTATGGTGCAAACATGTTTTTAAAAAATCTTTCAACAAGGAAAAATACAAAAAACTCCTTATGGAAGAGAGATGAGACTTTAGTCATGTAAACTTCATTGATTATTTCTCATGAATCCAACAGCAAGTACCGATAGAAGTGTTGGAGTCTGTTGGGGTACAGTGCGGTGCTACGGATTCGGTTGAACGGCTGATGCCTTCGCCAAGAGATTCGAAAAAACCTACGACGTATCGCTATAAAACTTTGTATT
>JAYRIK010000266.1:0-2242 GCA_041906865.1 Candidatus Auribacterota bacterium | reverse complement strand
TTATGCCATTTCTCGTATTAAAGTAGATGATTTCCCCCGTGTTCATCGTGATATGCTTTTCTTTCGTATTGGTGAATTTCAGCTTCGCTATCAAAAATTTGATGAAGCTGCTCAAAGTTTTTCACGTGTTTCATCGAGTAGCAATCTGTATTCACGAGCCAAGTATTTACAAGGGCTGGCCTTTGCTGAATTGGGAAAAGTGAAAGAATCTTATGCGGCGTTTGATGACTTGGCTTTGTCTCGGGAGCAAAATGGAGTGACAGACCCTAATAGGGTAGCCGCTGAAATTGGGAAGGCGCGAATTCTGTACCAAGCAAAAAAATGGGAAGAAGCCATTGAAGCTTACCGTCAGATTCCCAGAGATACAGAGGCTTGGCATGATACCTTATTCGAATCCAGTTGGGCCATGTTACGTTCCGGGCGTTTTCGTTCGGCATTAAGTAATTTTCATTCCTTGCATTCCGATTATTATGAGGATCGCTATTTACCTGAATCGCTTCTTTTGAGATCTATTGTTTATCTCTATATTTGTAAATATGAAGAAATGGAAAAAGTACTGAATTTATTTAATCGCATTTATAAGTCTATTTATCAAAATGTGGTCAATTTACTCAAGGAAAGTTCTCCTGATCAATATTTCTCACAAGTTTTGGAAGTGATTCGTGAATGGAAAAAGGATGAATCCAGCAGTGGAGCCCTTGTGGGTTTGAAATCGTCCCGAGTAAAAATGCCCCTGATTGTGGCACGAAAAATATTTAAAGAAGGCGATTTTATGCGTTCTTATGCTTATATAAAAAAATTAGTTAAGGAAAAAGAAACGATCGATCACATGGATGTCAAATGGCGTACTTCTGCTATGGGAAAGTACGCTAAAAAAATAGTTCAAAAAAGATTAGTAAAAGCGAGACAGAGAACGGGCCTGCAAATTCGATCTCATTTAGATGCTATTCGTGAAGATCTATTTGATCTCTTCGAACAAGAGGGTTTCATCCGATATGAGATGATTAATGGCAAAAAAGAATCACTCAAGAAAAAATTAGCTGGAAAGGATTTGCCACAAGAAAATCAAGTAGATCAGGATACGGCAAGAGATTACTACGTTCAAAATGGATTTGAATATTGGCCCTTTAGAGGTGAATATTGGCTAGATGAAATAGGTAATTATCATTATGTGGGCACGCAAAGTTGTAATTAATCTTTCAAAACGATTCATCTTACTTTTTTGGGTTATTTTATTTCCCTCGGTAGCTGTAATTGTTATGAACAAACTAGAGATCTTAAATCTTCAAGCCCAGGCACAACAAAAAAAATCAGAAAAACGTCAACCCGCCTCTCGAAAAGAAAAAACAGTTGGTGATGTTTTAAAAAAAATTGAAGGCAAGCGTCTCTCAATTAATAAAGGGCAATCGATCTTGCCTCAATTCAAAAATTGGCAACCCAAAACTCAACCCAATTTGCGCATTGTAAAACCTCCTTCATCAACAGCACTTTACTATGATGAAAGCTCCGATGAAGCTGAATTAGAAAAAATTTCTGATGAAGGGATCAACCAATTATATAAATTAACGAATAAATTTCGAAACAGCAAAAAGAGAGGAGAACTTTGGTTGCGCTTAGCTGAGTTGTACGTTGAGAAATCCCGTTTAATAGATTATCGCGTGCATCAAGAATACGACAAAAAATTACGTGAATCACGTCAAGACGGAAAACGTCAAAATCCACCCAAAATAAATCTCTCAGCGGCTCAAGAGTACAATCGTAAAGCCATTCAATTGTACGAATGGTTTTTGAGAGATTTTCCTAAAGATCCAAAAGTTGATCAAGCCTTGTTCTTTTTGGGATTTAATTATTTTGAATTAGGAGATGAAAAGAAAGGGATGTCTTTTTATCAAAGACTGACTCAGGAATTTCCACGCAGCCCATTTGTTGATGAATCCAATTTTGCTTTAGGAGAATTTCATTTTGAAAATGAACATTGGAAAGAAGCACTCCCTTACTATTTAAAAGTATCGCAAAATAAGCGGGCGCGGTTGTTCTCTTTTGCTTTGTATAAATCGGCTTGGTGTCAGTACAAGATGGGAAAAGTAAAAGAAGGATTGCAATCACTGGAACAAGTGATTAAAGCCGGAAGAATTGCCAAAAGTCAGGAAGATAAAAAAGGAGTGGGGGTTAGCCGCATCCGTTTGGCTACAGAAGCTTTAAAGGATTTAGTGATTTTCTATGCAGAAGTGGGAAGTTATCA
>JAYRIK010000265.1:0-8935 GCA_041906865.1 Candidatus Auribacterota bacterium | reverse complement strand
TTCTTGTCCCTGATTTTTCAATATCAATCGCAGGGAAGATTCTCTTTTCCACCAAACGACGATCCAGGTTAATTTCCATATTACCTGTTCCCTTAAACTCTTCAAAAATGACTTCATCCATACGGCTACCTGTGTCAACCAGGGCTGTTGCGATGATGGTTATACTCCCCCCTTCTTCAATATTTCTCGCAGCAGCAAAAAAACGGCGGGGTTTATGAAGAGCGTTTGCGTCAATACCGCCTGAAAGGATTTTTCCACTATGAGGTTCAAGCGTGTTGTAAGCACGGGCTAATCGAGTGATACTATCCAAAAGAATCACAACGTGATTGCCATGTTCAACCAAACGCTTGGCTTTTTCTATGACAATTTCAGCAACTTGAACATGACGTTCCGGTGGTTCATCAAAGGTGGAACTGACCACTTCGCCCTTGACGGTTCTTTTCATATCTGTGACTTCTTCAGGTCTTTCATCGATGAGAAGAACAATCAATTTTGCTTCCGGCGCATTTTGAGCAATACTCTGCGCTATTTTTTGCAAAATAATGGTTTTTCCTGTTCGAGGAGGAGCCACAATCAAACCTCTTTGTCCTCGGCCCAAAGGCGTTAAAAGATCCATAACGCGTGTGGTCATATCTTGAGGAGTTGTCTCCAAGATAAAACGTGATTGGGGGTAGAGAGGGGTTAAATTATCAAAAAGTATTTTTTCCCTGGCCCTGGAAGGACTTTCAAAGTTGATAGCTTCAACTTTTAGAAGCGCAAAATAACGCTCTTTATCTTTGGGTGGACGGATTTGTCCTGAAACCGTATCACCTGTTTTAAGATTAAATTTTCTGATTTGGGAAGGGGAAACATAAATATCTTCAGGACAAGGAAGATAATTATAATTGGGAGATCTTAAAAATCCAAATCCATCAGGCAATATCTCCAAAACACCTTCTCCAAACATGAGACCACTTTTTTCAGCTTTACCCTTCAGAATCTCAAAAATTAGTTCATGCTTTTTGAGACCACTCATATTGACGATGTTGAGTTCTTTAGCAATACGATTAAGCTCTGTAACCGTCATAGCCTGTAGTTTTGCAATGTCTGTTGTTTCTCCAGATGTAGTGTCACGTGTTACAATATCGTCGTCGAGCATTTCCTTCTCTTCTTTTTCATTCGGGTTATGAGATGTTTTTCCTAAGCGAACCATGATACTTTTTCCTCCTTGAGTTTAAATATGAATCCATTGTTTAAAAATTTGTTTTGATTTATTTTTTAATTCTTTTTTTGATTTATTATTTTGAACCACAATACAAGCCTTACGAGTTTGTAGATTTGGTTTTAGTTGATGTTTCATTCTCTGTTTTACTTCATCTGTACTAATTTTGAGTCGATGTGAAGCCCTTTGAATCCTTTGTTTTTCAGACGCTTGAAGAACAATCACGACATCAAAAAGTTTTTCGAGTCTTTTCTCAAAGAGAAGGGGAATCACAAAAATGTAGATTCCTTTGCTTTTCTTCTTTTTTAAAAAGAAAATAGTTTTTTTTATGTTTTTGATAACGTAAGAATGCAAAATATTTTCTAAAATGCGTAATCTCGACTTTTCTTGAAAAACAAAAGCTCCTAATTTTTTAGAATTGATTTTCTTGTCTTTGTCTAAAAATTCTTTTCCAAACTTTCGAATAATTTCTGATTTTACGAGTGAATGCTTTAAATATTTTTTGGCCTCATCATCGGCTTCAAAGATTTTTGCTCCCCACTGTTTTAAAAATTGAGCAAAAGTACTTTTGCCAGATCCTATACCGCCTGTTAATCCTATGATCATGGGGTCTTAGCCCTTTTTAATCCTTCTTTGGTCATTTGAACAGCCCTTTCAGATAAACCCAAGGCTTTGAAAACTTTTGCTAAGCGAAAATAAATCATGGCGTCATTAGGAGTTAAACTTAATGCTTCTTCATACTTACTTTGAGCTTGTAGCCATTGGTTTTGTTCAAACAACTGATCTGCATTTTCTTTTAATTGTTTAGCCTGATGAAATTCTTCAGGCCAAATAACATGGTAAACCCGATACTTCCCATTGTTGTAAAGAGGATAAAATCGATCGAGATGCCCTCCATATTCAAACTGAGCAGCCAAAAGATCTTTTGAGGCATTGAGTTCATTGACCATGTAGCGCCAAGAAAAAACAGATCGATCTTGAAAAGTGCCCATGGCATGTACGTAGTAACTGACTCCATTCTTTAAACAAAAGTTGTAAAAGGGTTCTTCAGAAATTTCAAAGAGCGTTTTAGCAAATTGTTCTGTTTTTCGGCGTATGTCCGCAGATTCATATTTCGGATGTAAAACAATTCCTCTCTGGCTGTAAGCGAGGAATGAAGGCGAAAGCCCAAAATTGGCTAAGATAATCGCTTGTCTGGGTGTATGCTCTCCTATCCAATGAACCACGCCATTTAAATAAGGATAGGGAACAGGCCGTTCAAATCGAGAAAAATCCTTTGTTATACCTTCTGCCTCAATGAGTAAAGCCAGGAAAATAAAAGAATTCCAGAAGAAATTTCGTTTATGCCCCTGAGAACTTAAGGGTAATGAACCAATGAGGCAAGCAAGGAAGAAGACCGAATAAACTTCCAACCTTACAAATAATAAACTTACTATAAATGATGAGATTATAAAAAACAAGAAAAAAAAGAATTTGTCTTTTTGATGCTTCCAGAGTTGATACATTCCTAAAATAGCTAGAAAAAAGAGGGGAAGAATATTTTGAAGATGATCCCATGCAATGGCATGTAGTGCAGGTGTCCAGAGAATACGAGTATCAAATGGAAGAAGTGCAGGGTCTTGAGGTTTAATATTTAAAAATTTAATTTTGTAAAATAGAAGCTCGATCATGTGATGGTAAGTATTTAGAAATCCTGAAAAAATCCATAATGAAAATCCAAAGGGGAGTGCGATACAAAGTGCTTTCCGGGTATGTCCCTGAAAAAAAGAACTTATAGCAAGTACGTAAAGGCCAGACATGCCAGGGGAGGTAATAAAACGATGATCTTTGAGATAGGGATGGAACAGGCATAGAGGTAAGAGGACAATGAGGTGAATTAAAATTTGAACTCTAAAGTTTGAATCTTGTTCTGTTCTTTGATGCGATGGTGGATGTTCTATGTTGGATGTTTTTTCATTTTTGCGTACAAGCCTTTTTAAAATTTCATACATCACCCATAAGATGAAATAGACTTGTGATCCATCCCAGATGGTAAGGGCCAACGCAAGCGTGAGGGATTGTAAAATGTATTTAAAATAATTGCGTTTTGAGAGAAGCAATGAAAAGTGTAGAAATAAAAAGGGGAGGGCAAAGTTTTCTCGAGAGTATTCAATGCCTGTCGATCGTAAAATAGAGTTGGTACTTAAAGCATAAAGCAAGCTTGCCCAAAGGCCATGCATAGGATGATGCGCGATTTGAAAGGCAATCCAAAATACAATGAAAAGAGAGAGGCATAAAATCAGGGGTTGAGCCGTTCTTAAAAATTCAGCGTAAGAGATCTTTTGAAAAAAGAGTCGATAATTCCAAGCTAGAATATGATCAACGGTCAAAGAAAGTTTTGCTTCAGGATTGATGCCTTCAGGGTATTGGGCATTTTGCTCAGTGTGAGAGACAGGCTTATTTTCTGCTAGCATATTTGAGAAGTGATATAAATAGGCGCTTTCCATGGTGAAAGGTAATTCGCTTTGCATGTCTTGTGCAATTTTACGAATGCCAACACGCACTCCTACGCTAAGAAGGTAGATAGTAATGAGGCTGACAACTGTGAAAAGGATTTGAAAGCGTTTCATTTTTGCGATATCAAATTACGATATAAGGCTTTTAAAGTTCCATCCAATTTTTCCCTGAGTGAATGTCCACCTTGAGTTTGACCTTGAGGGTTGCAATATTTTCCATACCCTCTTTAAGGACGGTTTCAGCTTGGGATAATTCATCGTGTGGGACAATGAGAATAAGTTCATCATGAATTTGCAGCACCAGGCGACTCTGGAGATGATGTTTTTTGAGATCTTCGTGAATGCGAATCATGGCTAATTTAATCAAATCCGCAGCGGTGCCTTGAATAGGCGTATTCATGGCCATACGCTCCGCCATTTGGCGGAGTTGAGGATTAGGACTATTCATATCAGGAAGATATCGTCTCCGATTGAATAAAGTTGTCACATATCCTTGTTCTCTTGCTTTCTGGAGAGTATGTTGAATAAAACTTTTCACATTTTGAAATCTTTCATAATAATAACGAATAAAATCTTCGGCTTCTTTAATAGAGATCTTTAATCCTTTTGCTAGACCAAAAGATCCCATGCCATAGACAATTCCAAAATTGATGGCTTTTGCTTTGGATCTTTGTGCTTCTGAAACTTCTTTTGGATCAATATTAAAGATAGCGCTTGCGGTAGAACGATGAATGTCTTCATTTCTTTCAAAGGCTTGAATGAGACCTGGATCTTCAGAAAGATGCGCTAAAATTCTAAGTTCGATTTGAGAATAGTCTGCAGAAAGAAGCACTGTTTTGGGTGGAGCCACAAAAGCTTCTCGAATTTTTTTACCTAGAGAACTACGAATGGGAATATTTTGAAGATTAGGATTGGTGCTGGCCAAACGACCTGTTTCTGCGGTTGTCTGGCTGAAAGTGGTGTGAAGCCTTCCGGTTTGAGAATTCACAAGCAGAGGTAAAGCATCAATGTAAGTTGATTTGAGTTTTCCTAATTGACGATATTCTAAAATTTTCGGAATAATTTCATGTTTTTCTGCCAAGCTGTCAAGGACTTCGGCATTTGTTGAAAAGCCTGTTTTTGTTTTTTTAAGTGTTGGGAGTTTTAGTTTTTCAAACAAAATTTTGGAAAGTTCTTTGGGTGAGTTGATGTTAAAAATTTCTCCTGATAACTCATGAATATCTTTGATAAGGAGACCCAGAGTTTTTTCCAACTCTTTGGACATGGCTTGGAGATAAGGGATATGAAGAGGAATGCCTTCTGTCTCCATGTCTGAAATTACTTCGACTAAAGGCATTTCCATTTCTTCAAAAAGGTCTTTTTGCCCAGATTGAATAAGCATATCCTTCAAAATATTTTTGAGACGAAAAATAGCTGAAGATATCAGAGATACGCTTTCTTCTGTTAAATCCAAGTCTGAGGGGACGGAGAGGCTTAAAAAATGTGCCGCAATGTCTTTAAGACTTTCTAGATGAAGAGAAGGATTTACGAGGAAACAAGCAATCATGATGTCAAAACTTAAACCATTGAGAGATTTTTTTTGAGCTTCAAGAATTTGTCTTGAAACTTTTAAGTCATAACCTGTTTTTTTAATAGAAGGGTTTTGCAGAAGGTTAAAAATAATTTGTGAATTTTTTTGGAGAGGGAAATAATAAGTTTCTTCTTCTGAAAGGGTCATTGCCAAACCTAAAATTTGTTTGGACGATAGAAGATCTTGGGTATGCAGTGCAAAACTCACTTCGCCTTCTTTTTCAATACGACTAAAAATAGACTCACATTTTTTAGAATCTTCAACTTTCTCCCAGTGAAAGGAAGTAGAGGCAGGTAAGCATTCTCTTAAGAGGTCTCGAAATTCAAACTTTTGAAAAAGTTCTGTGAGTTTCTCTCGATTTAAATCAGGTTTTTTGTTTTCAGGTAATTCAATAGGCACATCCAGGCGAATGGTCGCTAGCATTTTACTGAATTTTGCTACCTTCTCATGTTCTATAAGAGATTCTTTTTTGATGCGACCTTTTTGAGTCCATGATTCCTCAAATATTTTTTCTAAACTGTCAAATTCATTTAAAAGAAGAGTTGCTGTTTTAGGCCCGATCCCTTGGACTCCAGGGATGTTGTCAGAAGCATCTCCAACAAGTCCTAGAAAATCTGTCATTTTTTTTGCAGGAATGCCATAAAGTTTGTGAACTCCTTCTTCATTGAGAATCAGTTCTTCACTGGGGTTAGGGATGACTTCAATAGAGGATTCTACCAATTGCAAAATATCTTTATCGGGACTCACAATGAAAACATTGAACTTTTCTTTGGCTTTTTGAGCAAGCGTTCCGATGACGTCATCTGCTTCAAATCCAGAAATTTCAAAAAGGGGAAGTCCATACGCTTGAACAACCTCTTTAATAAAAGGAAGTTGCATGACAAGTTCGTCGGGCATGGGTTTTCGATGAGCTTTATATTCTTCATATTCAATGTGACGAAAGGTGGGTCCTTTTGCATCCAGAACAATGATTAAATGATCGGGTTTCTTATCTCTAATCAGTTTTTGTAAGATTTTGATGAATCCAAAAATGGCATTGGTCGGAAATCCGCTTGAATTCTTTAGGTTTTGAATGGCATAAAAAGCTCTATAGACCAAACTAGTCCCATCCAAAATAAAAAAGTTTTCTCGAGCATTTTGATTCATGGTAAATCTACTTTTGTTGGGAGGTTAAAATTAATTTTATGTGATGGGCAACAGAATACCACAGATTTTAAAAAATAAGATCTTTATGAAACCACTGGAGTAGCGGGGGCTTCGACAGGACCTTCAACAGGAGGTTGACTTGGTTCAGATGCAGTATTTGGAACTAAAGTCTCTCCCGTCTCCATTTGTGTAGGGGCATAAGGTTCTCCTGTTGGAGTAATAAGTTCCGCTGTGACAAAGATAATCAAATTTTTCTTTGTGCTGATTTCCCCCTTTTTCCTAAAGAGAGCTCCAATGCCTGGAATATCGCCTAAAATCGGGATTTTATCGTGGTAAGCAGTGACTTCATCTCGAATCAATCCACCTAAAACAACGGTATCTCCATCATTTACAATGACGCTGGTCGTTACATTTTGGGTTGCAAAGAGGGGTTGTAAAATGGGATAGCCAGGTAATTTGATTACTCCAGTTGCTTTGTCAGTAACTGTTTGCACACCATAATCTAGCCACATGACTAATTCGCTGACTTCTGGAATAATTGTTAAGTTAATGGTTTTTCGATCTGCACCCACATTGGGGGTCACATCTAAAATAATACCAATATCTCGTGTTTCAAAATTCCCTGGAGTAACCACTGGGGGGGTAATGACATTTCCATTACTGTTGGTGGTTGCCGCTGTAATTTCATATTCTGTGGGATAAATAAATTCTTGTACGATTTTGATTTGGGCTCTTTGTCCATTCACAGTCGTTACACGAGGACTCGATAGAAGGTTATTTTTTGTTTTTTGATTAATAGCATGAAGCACGATTGAAAACTCAGGTCGGGTTAAAATGCCTGAAAAAGAAGCAACGGGATTAGCAACCCCTGTGAGGGCAGAAGTAACTTGTCCTGTAAGTGAATCCGTGGTGAAAAAGCGTTCATTCCCAGAAAGAGATTGGCTAGAAGTAACGGCATTGGTCCCACCAATCGTTTTAGTCAATTTGTCAAATTGAGTGCGCTGTAAAGCGCTGACAGGAGTAAGACCATTGTTAGAAGTTTGATTGAGGAAGAATTTTAAATTATCATTTAAAAGCCATTCCAGTCCAAGCTCTTCAGCATCGGTGTTTTCAAGTTCAATAAATCGAGCGGTAATAGCTACTTGATAGGGAGCGACATCCAAAGTTCTTAAAATATCTTCTACAATCTTTAAGTTGGTTGGAGTGTTTCGGACAATCAAGGTACCTGTTCTTTGATCTAAAAAGATTTTACTTCCATCGGGCCAAGGAACGCCGCTTTGTTCAAGAATATCTTTAATGGTAATGGTCTCAGCATTTTTTCCTTCTTCCTCTCCTTCTTTGGGAGGCTTTTTTTCTTTAGCTTCCATGGAAGAGTTAATATCAAAAGAAGTAAAGGCTCCTACACCACTTGAAAGATGATAGTAGCGAGTTTCTAATTCTTCGGCTGGAACATAATCTGCAGCAACGATGATGATGGCATAGTCTTCAATGATGTGACGAAGTCCCTTAGCTTTAAGAACATATTTTAATGCTTCGATTAAAGGAACATCCTTTAAAGCAATGGTAATACGATCAGGTTTTGTTGTAGAAATAGGCGCTGGTGGAGGAGTCGTGGGTGCAGCATTTGGAGCAGGTTCGGCTCCAGAGTTTGTTCCTTCCGCAGGAAGGGGTTGCTGAGCTGGTTGTGCTGGAGCTCTTTCTTCAGGGACTTCGTTGGTTGAAAGGACTTCAAAAACAGATTCGTCAATGATGATGTTAATTCCGGAAATTTTTGAAAGATATTTTACAACGTCTGAGAGATGGGCATTGTTAAAATTGATAGCAGGGATAATTTGTTGAGATTGGGCTTCTATTCTTTTTCTGGCTTCAGAAACCCCCACAGGGATTTTCCATGGAGGAGCAATTTCTTGAATAACTTTTTTCTTAGGAGGAGGAAGCCATTCTTTTCTTACTTCAATCATACGAGCTTGTTCGCTGATGGCTTGATTCTCAATTTGCTTGGTATGCTCTCTATTTTGTAAAAGAACGACATATTTTCTGGCGATCACATGATGGGGATTGAGCTCCAGAACTTCTTCGAATTTCTCCTGTGCTTCATCAAATTTGCCTTGATTAAGAAAGTCACGTCCTTCATCAAATAGAATCCGAGCTTTTAAAAGATTTGGGTTTTTCCCACGGCCATCGGGAATCGTTTTAGGATATCGTGAACGTTTCTCCTTAGGTTTTGATTCTTGAGTAGGTGGATTCAGTCGTTTGATGCAGGATTCTTTGTATTGAGCTGCTCTGTGAAAATGAGGATTTTTTAGAAGAGCTTGATCAAATGAAGCAAGAGCTTCTTTATAGTGATGTTTTTTATATTCTTTGAGTCCTTCATTAAAATATTTTTTTGCAAGGCGTGATTGAAGACTGTTGTAGGCTTTTTTAAGCGATGGAGAATTAGGATTTTGAATTGAACTTTGTTCTAAAAGTTGAAGCGCTTCTTCTGTTTGACCTTGCTTCTCTAAAGTTTGCGCTTGTTGAATA
>JAYRIK010000264.1:0-7098 GCA_041906865.1 Candidatus Auribacterota bacterium | reverse complement strand
GAATTTCTTTCACTACAAGAATTACCTTCTCAGGCGAAAGACTTTGTTTCCCAAGGGATTTTACAAGTCGATAGTGCGGGCCGTTTACTAAAATTTTTAGAAATAGACCAAAAAATCCTTCTAGGCATTATTCAAAATTTAAAGATGGGAATGAACCCTCAAAAAATAATTTTGGAATTATGTTGGGAAATTTTCAAAAAAACTGGCCTAGAACCTTCAAAACTATTTGAACAACCCAACTTAAAAGAGATTCTGATCCAGCCCACTTGGACATCTTCTCAAAAATGGTCTCGTCTAGAGTTAGAACTTCGCAAAATACGGTTTCCCCGCTTATCAAAGCTCGAAGAAGACTTTAAGAGCATAAAAAAAGAGCTTAAATTCCCACCCCAACTGCAACTTCAGAATCCTCCCTATTTCGAAACAACAGACTATCTGATACAATTCCGCTTTAAGAATATGCATGAATACAAAGCAGGCATTGAACTGCTTAACAAAGAAAACTTAAAAGAATATATCAATAACCTTTTTAAACTCACGGCTGAAGATGGCTAAAGCATACTCTCCTAAATCTCTATTTATCGAAGAATCTGTTCAAAATGAGTCTCTCACTCAAACAGTGATTAAAAATCTACCTCATTTGAATCCTCAATACTTCACTGGACCTTTGGAAAGCCAATTCTCTTCACTTACAGATAAACAAGGCAAAGAAGTGCTTGTCATTGCAAAACAAAAAGGTCATTTCTTAAAAGCTTGTCCGGGGGCAAAAGATTCCTTATGTTGCGGGTATTTCATTCTAGAATCGGCAAGTAATTGTAACTATGAATGTACTTATTGTGTTCTTCAAAGCTATCTCAATAGCCCTCCTCTCATCATTTATGCGAATTTGAATGACATGTTTAATGAGCTGGAAGGCATTTTCTCAACGAGCCCTAAGACTCAATTTCGTATTGGAACGGGCGAATTAAGCGATAGTCTTTCTCACGACCATATCACTGAATTTTCTAAATATGTTGTCCCCTTCTTCGCAAAAACTCAAAGAGCGTGTATTGAACTTAAAACGAAATCCATTCAAATTGAAAATCTAAAAGATCTAGATCATCAAGGACGAACCATTGTTTCTTGGTCTTTAAACACAAAAAAAATGGCGCATCAAGAAGAACTAAAAACACCCAATATTGAAGAAAGACTTGAAGCAGCTCGCATTTGTCAAGAATGGGGCTATCCCTTAAGTTTTCATTTAGAACCCCTGCTCTTTTACCCTGAATGGGAGCAAGATTATCAGGAGCTGATTCAATCTCTTTTCAAACATATTCGTCCCAAACAAATAAAATGGATCAGCTTGGGAGGCTTAAGACTTTTAGGAAATCTCAAAGAAATTGCTCAAGAGAAATTTCCCAAAAGCAGTTATCTCTATGAAGAATTTATCCCAGGAACAGACGGAAAACTCCGTTATCTTAAAATGATACGCTTAGAAATGTATCGCAAAATATCCAGGTGGATTCGTGATTGCGGTGGCATCGTCCCCATGTATTTATGTATGGAATCAAGTGAGGTTTGGCGCAAAGGACTCGGGTTTGACTTTCCAGACGCAGAATCTACAGATGAATACTTAAGCGAGGGTGTGTTTGAAATTAAGAGTTGATGTTATGAAGGTAAATAGGCTGCATATAGAGGAAGCAACAGAATTGACCCTAAATCTTCTCCCAAAAAATCAATATCCGCGTGCTTAAGATTCGCTAAAACAGCTTTAGGAATTTCTGAATCATTCACAACTCCCAAAAATATTTTGCTCATAGGAGAAGTCTTGCCAAGACTATTTTTAAATCCAGCAAAAAGAGGAATGTTTTGAGGAAGCCGTCTTGTTTCATTGGCTCCCGTTAAAGTCAGAATATCTTTAACACCACTTTCCGTTAAAGCCACCAAAACATCTTCAGACCACTTCTCTTGATAAACTGAAACGATCATGAGAAAAGATTCATTTTTAGTCATCATTTATCCTTAAAGAGCTGTACTACTTCTGTGGTTGATCTAGCTTCTAAAATTTTTTTACGAAATTTCTGATTCTTAAGGACAAGAACTATCTTGGATAAAACACGAAGAAACTCATCGTTTTGCTTATTGGGTGCAGCAAGCATAAATACCAGTTGTGCAGGCTGACCATCCAAAGACTCAAAATCAAGTCCCTCAGGTCTACGCCCTATCGCTAGAACAAAATCCGAGACGCTCTCTTCTTTTGCATGAGGTATGGCAATGCCCATTCCAATCCCCGTGCTAACAATTTTCTCTCTTTCGACAATGGCTTTATAGAAATTGATCTTATGACCTACAGCTTTGGAGGTGCTCATCACTTGGGTAAGTTCTTTGATAACACTGTCTTTTTTTGAAGAAATAAGATCAACAACTCTTTCTTCTGAAAGCATTTTGCTTAGACGTATTTCTGTAGTTTTAGCCATTTCTTCCTTCCTGAGAGGCCATGACACACCGCCCTCTGGCTGATTTGCTAAGCTTAAAACCGTAAATGAAACACTAGCAAGAGGGATTATAACGTAAAAAATCTGCCTAATCAACATTTTTACATAAATATAAAAATAGCGTGATTAGTTCAACTCTTTTCTGAGCTGGAAGTAGGTGTACTTGAAGACTTATTTTGATAATTTTTCAAATCCATCTGAGCGCTTGATAAGTTTGTTTGACAATTCATGTAATTACTCTGCATACGATCAAGTTGAGATCTCAAATCTTGAATCTGAAATCTTAAATTGCTTTCACTACCCTGAGAAGAAGACATTTGAGACCGACAAGTTGATAAATCGGACTCGGTTTGACTAAGCTTAGACTGCATCTCTTGTAATTGGTTTTCGTATTCTTGATTTTTAGCCTGCAGTTGCGCCATTTGAGCTTTGTAGTCAGCGAGTTCAGTATTTATTTTTTGAACTTCTGTTTGTGATTTTTCTATTTGTCCTGCAATTTTATTAAGCTCTGTGCTAAGCCCTGTATATCGAGACAGTTTGAAACAAAGGTTTTTAGCTATTTTTACATCTCCCATATCCACGGCATCTTTAAAATCTAATGTCAGATGCTCATATTCTTTGAGTTTAGAAACCAGCTTCTTAAGAGTTTGATTTGATTCATCGGCATTTAGTTGAATCCCTATAAAACTCAGCATAAAAACCACTGCAATATTTAAGAACTTAAGTTTCATTGTGTCTCCCTATCTAAGCTCTATTCTATTCGGATTTCTTCCTAATAATATTCACTAAAAAATGGGGTGAGTGAGGGGACTTGAACCCCCGGCCTTCTGAGCCACAGTCAGACGCTCTAACCAGCTGAGCTACACCCACCGTAAAATTTTAAATTCGTATCTAGTCATCATAAAAAATGCGCCCGACAGCATGCCCGCCTTCGGCGGAGATTCGGCGCCTACGTCCCTTCGGGGCTTCGGTCGGCCAGCCGGCTCGCTTTCGTTCGGGCTCCCGCCCTCACTTTTCCTCCACAGGAGGCGCTCGCCTCCCTTCGAATCCTTTCGTTAATGTAAGGATTATGGCACTCATTTTTTTTAAAAATTCGTGCGCCCGACAGGATTCGAACCTGTGACCCTCTGCTTAGAAGGCAGATGCTCTATCCAACTGAGCTACGGGCGCGTCATAGCAAACTTCTTCGAAGCTTTTGCTCCTTGAGAAAAAGCAATTATAGCGCTTCGTGCCCCCAGCAGGAATTGGCGCCTGCGTCCCTTCGGGACTTCGGTCGGCCACTCGCTTCACTGCCGTTCGACCTCTCGGTCTCACTTTTCCTCCACAGGAGGCGTTCAGCTCACTTCAATTCCTGCTGTTAATGTTAAGATTATGGTGCTTCGCGCCCCCAGCAGGAATTGAACCTGCACCACTAGCTCCGGAGGCTAGTACTCTATCCGTTGAGCTATGGGGGCATTATTATAAAATTCCAAGCTTTATTTTCCCCCTTAACTCCCACTAGCTTATGACTTTTTTGTCAAAATTCGTGCGCCCGACAGCATGCCCACCTCTGGCGGGGAATCGGCGCCCTTCGGCTTTCAGCCTACGGGTCGGCCACCCGACTCGCTGTCGTTCGGGCTCCTGCCCTCACTATTCCTCCACAGGAGGCGCTCGTCTCCCTTCTGTGCCAAAGGCACATCCGCCTCGGGCGGAGATTCCACTCATGAAAATTATGGCACTCGTTTCTGCGAAACTCGTGCGCCCGGCAGGAATCGAACCTGCTGCCTATTGGTTCGAAGCCAATCGCTCTATCCGAATGAGCTACGGGCGCATCCTCACAAAACTTCTTCAAAGCTTTTGTTCGTCTCGAGAAAGGAAACCTATGGTTTCTGTTCTTTACTTTCCCGAAGAAAATACACAAAAATCTCGAACTTGTACAGGCACTTATTGCACCTCTGTATCATCCCCCTCTTAAGGACCGACACTGCTTCGTTGTACCTTTTTATTATTTTTATCTAAGAAAAGGGGCGAGGTACAACTTTATTGTACTTTCTGTCCTCGTTTCTGACGATGCCTCAAATACTCAATCACTCCTGGAAGAATAGAAATAAAGATAATGACAAGAATAACTAATGTAAAATTCCGCTTCACGATAGGCAAATTACCAAAATAATACCCCCCCAACACAAAAAGCAGTATCCAAGAAATACCGCCTATCACGTTATATGTAAAGAATTTCTCATATTTCATACGCCCAATTCCCGCAACAAAAGGAGCAAATGTTCTTACAATAGGGACAAACCTTGCAAGTATAATAGTCTGAGCACCGTACTTTTCATAGAATTGATGAGTTCGATCTAAATATTTCTTCTTTAAAAACCAACTGTCTTCTTTATGAAACACTTTAGGACCCAATAAAAAACCAATCCAATAATTCAAGGTATCACCCAAAACTGCAGCAATGCAAAGAAGGCCAAGTAAAATTTTAATCTCAAATGAACCTGCTGCAGCAAAAGCACCTGCTGCAAAAAGCAAAGAATCTCCTGGAAGGATTGGAGTTACCACCAAGCCTGTTTCACAAAAAACAATCAAAAAAAGAATAACATATGTCCAAACTCCACAACTTGTAATAACAGCCTGAAGATGGTGATCTAAATGAAGAAAAAAATCGATAAAACCTTTTGCCCATTCCATAAATAGCTCCTTTATATAAATTCCAACTAAAAATTACTTTCCCAAACAATATCCGCAACATCTCTTCTAACTTCATGAATCAAACTAGAATTTGGCTTTCGATGCGGATAAGTATAATTGGATAGGATCACAACCGCCTTATTTTTTTTAAAATCAACCACACACGAACAACCTGTGAAGCCTGTCTTTCCTATTGTTTGAGAGGATGATAACTTTCCCATATAAAATTTTTGATTAAGCTCCCAGCCTAAACCTGTTTCCTCAGAAAGTCCTTGAAGCCAGTTTAGACTCATCTTAGAAATAGTTTCATCAGAAAAAATTTGATGATTTTGAAATATACCTCTGTATAAAAGCATCTGCATAAAATTTAGAAGATCTGGAACAGTCGAGAACAAACCTGCTGAGCCAACCACACCCTTTTGACTAAGTCGAAATGCACTTTCATCATGCACCTCCCCACACACCACACGACCTCGCCAAGCATCTATTTCTGTAGGAACCACCCTTTCACCATTTAACTTCTGAGGATAAAAAGTTGTGTCTTTCATTGTTAAAGGATCAAAAAAATATTTTTGAGCTAAAACATCTAATTTCATCCCCTTAACTCTCTCAATCACAATTCCCAGGAGAACACTGGTTGCATTGGAATAAGAGAATTTTGTGCCCGGTTTACTCTTCAATTCAAGATTGAAAATAATCTCTAAAATCTCCTCTGGAGTTTTATCTTTATAAGACGACAGTCTAATCCCGTAATCTAACGTTTGAGTTAACAAATGAGATATTTTAATTTCACCGCGATAAGCATTTTCAAGTTCTGGAAGGAAATCCGCTGCTTGATCATCAAGCTGAATAAGATTTTCTTCAATTAATTTTAAAGCCAGGGATGCGGTCGGAATAGCTTTAGTGATGGAAGCTACATCAAAAATAGAATCGTTTAAAATAGATTTTGAATTTTTCTCATCTGTACACTGCCCAAATGGCCAAACAAATCTTTTCCCCTGACGATCAACAATACCCACCACACAACCGGGGAAAACTCTATTTTCAAGCGCTTGTTTAATTCTATTTTCAATAAGCTTTTTCATCCGAACCAAATTTACCATTTTTTAAAGATGAAAAAGACAGCCCCAATAATCATTGTAAAACCTACAACATAATTCCATTTCAAAGGCTCTTTCAAATAAAGAACTGAAAAAATACAGAATACGACCAAAGTAATCACTTCTTGAATCGTCTTAAGTTGCGCAGCAGTAAAAGAAGCATGTCCGATACGATTAGCTGGAACTTGAAAGCAATATTCTGCAAAAGCAATCAACCAACTAATGATAATCACCTTCCAAAGAGCGGATTGTTTAAATTTAAGATGCCCATACCAAGCAAAAGTCATAAAAATATTTGAAATTGTTAAAAGTAAAATGGTTTTCATGCAGTAAAATTCTTCCTTTTCAATTTCTCCCATCCCAATCCTGCCATCATACACACAATTGGAATAATAGAATGTCGAAAGCGGCCTAAGCTTTGGGGTCCTCCTGAAAGAATCCAAAAATAAAGTGCCATCATTATTAAAATAGAAAAATAAACTCCAAAACCCTCGCATCTAGTTTTTAAGAATCCCAACAACGAAAGAACCAGATAAAAACAAAGAACTCCACCTAAAAAAACATGACTCCAAAAAACAAGAGGATTTTCCTTAAACAAATTTAAAAAAACTTTAAGAACGCCTTGATCTACAACTTCCCCTAACAATTTTCCAGATACAGGATATTGCTTAAATAACTTTAAATATTCAACGGCGACAGGATCCAATAAAGTTCGAAGCATTCCTTTGATATGAATTGCCGTATAAATCATCGGATGTTGAAATAATATTTTTATCCCCTCCTCACCCATTTTTTTATATCTTTGTCCCTGACTTAATCCACCATACTGCGAATTTCGTTTTAAAAAAATTTCT
>JAYRIK010000263.1:0-4793 GCA_041906865.1 Candidatus Auribacterota bacterium | reverse complement strand
CATACCGAATCAGAAAACGACTCCACAGAAGCTCCGCAATCCCAAAAAGAAATATAAATCCTATTAAAATCATTGAACTTTTATTCCATGTCCTTTGAACTTTTAAATTGAAGTCGTATCCTTGATGGGCCATATCCGTTAACCAATCAGAGGTGTCTTGTCCAACATGTAACTGTGTTTGAAAGAAAGAAAAAATAGAGAGAATAAAAAGAAAAACAAAAAATAGCCTCAAAAACCATTTCAACTTTTGAAACGAAGGGCTCTCTTTTAAATTCAAAGGACAAGAAAAAGTTTTTACACAAAAATGTTCTTGAGTATAAAAGCAAAACAGAGTCATTCCAAAATAAATACAAATCAATTTAAAGAAAAGCTGATAGGAAGATAGATCAAAAAGAGCGGCCACAAACGAAATAGAATTTAAAGGAACAATGATGGCATTAAAGAAAAAAATTCCTAATGCGGGCCCTAAGAGAAAACTTAAGAGATAAGCCTTAAAATAACGGGCTAACGCAAACTCTAAAAGAAAAATTAAACCACTCAAGCCTAATAGAAGAGACAAATCCCAAATCCAGTGTTCTCCGTAACCCTGTACTTTTAATAAAAAAGCCATTGAAAACATCATAGATAACATTACTAACCATCGAATCATCACATCTCAATAGACCTCAACAAAAATTCTCTTTTTTGCTTCGTTGTATTGTTCTTGAGTCAGCATATTTTGAAAAGATTCTTGAATCCCTTTCTCCATCCCTTTTAGACCACAAATATAAATACGTGTATTGTATTTAAGAATCAATGGGACAAGTTTCTCTTTGTTTTCCAAAAGACGATGCTGAACATATACTTTTGAACCATCCTGATTTTTTTCTTCACGGCTGATAGCCTTTACAAAATGAAAATTGGGATATTTTAAAAGAGAAGAAAACTCATTTTCATAAAGCAGATCTGTCCGATAAGGAACTCCAAAAATTAGACTCACCTCACCTTTAAAACCATTTTCAAAAAGATAGGTAAGCATTCCTCGATAAGGGGCAATGCCTGTACCCGTTGCAATAAAGATATAATGATGGTCTTGAAAATTTTCAGGAAGTAAAAACCGATTCCCCACAGGGCCTGTCACTTGAATGGCATCCCCTGGCTTTAAGTCGCAAATATAATTAGACGCAACACCTCTTTTTTCATGGTCTGTTGCAGGGTCATGATAAATGACACGCTTTAAACAAAGGGAAACATTTTTAGGATAATTCTTTTCTCCTTTTCGAGAAGAAGCAATCGAATAAAGTCGTACCGAATAAGGTTTTCCCTTCTCATCCACACCGGGAGGAATCACTCCGACACTTTGCCCTTCTAAATATTCCAATTGGCTTCCTATCAAATCAATCACAACATGATGCGTATCATTGGGACTTCCTGCTCCCGTAAGTCGAGTATTCTCAAGAACTTTTGCTGTCAAAGGACTAGAAACTTTATAAATATTTAAAGGTATTTTTGAATCACTCATATTTTTTTAGAAGGGCCAATCTGATTGAAGTTTCGCTCTTAATTGATTAATCTCATGCGCAGGTTTTTCTCGATGATTCATAATCTTGACCATGGCTTGATCCATTTGACGTAATCGAACACTCAATATTTTTGCAACTTGATAAACCAATTTAAATGCAACTAGCTTTCCTTCTCCAAGAAGACGTTCTAATGTACTTCTCATCATTTTTAAAACAACAGCTGACTGAACTGCAATCGCTGTCGCTGAACGAACTTGATCTGTCAAAACACCCATTTCCCCTAAGATCATATTTTCTGAAAGTCCTGCAATCACTTCTTCATGGCCGTTTTCTGTAATTCGAATCTCAACAGATCCTTGACAGATAATGTAAAGAGCATCTGCTAAATCTCCCTTTTTAAAGAGAATATGCCCAGAAGAGATCTCCAAAAGTTCAAAACTTTTTTTCAATTCTAAAATTTCTTGATCAGAAAAACCCTTACACAAATCAGAACGTTTTAGAAATGCAAAAATATCCAAAGACATGTGATTCCTCAAAGATCGGTTAAAGTTTCCAGTTTTTATTTTTTTATAAATTGAAACCTAGACCTTAAACTTTGAACTATTTTTACACACCTCTTAAAGTCAAAGCCCTTGCAACTCTTCCAACACCTAAAGCAAAAGCAGCTGTTCTCAAAGAAACCTTCTTTGACTGTGCAATTTGAAGAACTGCATCATAACTTTTAATCATCACACGCTTTAACTCTGCTTCTACATGTTCTAACGTCCATCTAAAACTTTGTAAATTCTGAACCCATTCAAAATAAGAAACAACCACACCCCCTGCATTAGCCAAAATATCGGGAATGACAATGATATTTTTTTTCTCAAAAATTTCATCGGCATCAGGTGTCGTGGGTCCATTGGCCGCCTCTAAAATAACTTTTGCCTTCACAGAAGCAGCATTATCTTTGATTAAAACACCCCCGAGTGCAGCAGGAACTAAACAATCACATTCTAGAGCCAGAAGTTCTTCATTGCTTATCGGTCGACCTTGAGAAAAGCCTACAACCGTTCCTTGAACTTGATAATGTTGATGGAGTTGATCGATCGCTAATCCCTTTTCTGAACAAATGCCCCCACGTGAATCAGAAACAGCAATAATTTTTGCTTCTGCTTGATAAAGAAATCGCGCTAAGTGATAACCGACATTGCCAAATCCTTGAATGGCAAACCTAATATTTTTAAGAGATTTTCCCTGATCCTGAAAAAATCTTTCTATAATCATTGCACATCCCTGTCCCGTTGCTTGCTCTCTTCCGCAAGAACCTCCAAGCTCAATAGGCTTGCCTGTGACTACACCCGGAGCATAGCCTCTAATCTTAGAATATTCATCCATGATCCAAGCCATGATTTGGGCATTGGTATTCATATCGGGAGCTGGAATGTCAACCGTCGGACCAATAAATTCATAAATCTGTCGAACAAATTTTCGAGTTAAGTTCTCAATGTCTTTTTCGCTAAGAGACTGCACCTCACAAGTAATTCCACCTTTAGCACCCCCAAAAGGAATATCCACCACAGCTGTTTTCCATGTCATCAAAGAAGCCAATCCCTTGACTTCTCCTAGATCGACTTCAGGATGATAACGCAATCCTCCTTTGAAAGGTCCCCTGGAATTATTGTGCTGAACTCGATAACCATCAAAATGAGCCAACATCCCATCTTCGCGTTCAATCGAAACAGAAACTTTCAGTTCACGACTAGGATTTAAGAGCACTTCTTGGACACGATTATTGAGTCCAATTAAAGAAGCCGCTTTGTGAAAATAACTATTAGTGATTTCAAAAGTATTCATAATTTTTTACCCACATTAATTTTAACAGAAAAAGGACCTTAAGAAATATGTTAAAATTTTCTTAACAATGTATTCTGCTTTAAAGGGGATCATTTCATGAATGCATTTACACGCTTTCTCATTCTTTTGATTGTGATCTTAGGGATTGCTTTTCTCATCCAACAATTTAAACAACATCCATCCTCAATCTCCACGCCTGGAAAAATCTTTCATTTAGGACAAATTAAAACTGAAGAACGTTGGAGTGAATCTGATCTTAAAGTCCGTCGTCAATTGGCAAATCAAGCACAAGTTTCAGAAAAATTGATTACTTTAAACGATGTAAAATTCAAAAATGATTTTCCTGACTTCTATTTTATCAAAACTCCAAGCTATTCTATTTTAACGGAAAATAAATCCTTTGCTTTTCAAAATGCATTTCAAACCCTTACGGGATTTGAAAAACAGTTTAAACAATTTTTCTCTCCTCTCATTCGTATTCCCAAACAAAAAACCATGGAAGTTGTCTTTTTTGATTCTCAAAAAACCTTTGATCGATTTCGATTGAGCATTGGTGTGCCCAATTGGGTTGCTGGATTCTATAATCCTGATCAGCATCGTTTATTTTTATTTAATGCCATGGATATTTCAAAAACGGTTCCCTTTGCGTCTCATGTCAAAATCCCATTTAAATATCAAGAAATATTACTTCCCACTTTGACAGGACAAATGGATCAAGTCATTTCTGTCATGCGACATGAAGCCTCTCATCAGCTCTGCGCCCATTACAACATCCTGCCTCCAGATGCTGCTAGCTGGCTTCATGAAGGCTTAGCCGTCTATTGTGAAAAAACTCAAATCGGATTTCCTCATCGCCAATACATGACTCTACTCCCCTATGTTCCTAAAGTTTCCATTTCCGAATTAATGGGAGCTCCCCATTTTTCTGGTATGGATGAAAAACAAGTCTTTGTAGCCTATATCATGTCTTGGAGTTTAGTTTATTACTTGATGCAAAATCAAAGACAAGCTGGATTTTATCAATTTATTCGCGAAGTGAATAACAACCCATCTATCAGTACTAATATCCAAATTCTAGCGGGAAAGCTCAATTTAAATTCCGGACAATTGGAAAAAGATTTCGAACTTTTCATGAAACAGTTTTCAGGATCAAAGTATTCGAAGTAAAAACCGTGATCCGTGAAGCGTAAAGTGTAGTTCGTTTTAAAAATAATAAAGTTCCAGTAACGAAATACGAGACAAGCTTTTATAGTCCCCGAAAGGGATACAAACGACGAGATACGTTCTTCAGAAATACGCAAGTGCTTCACAAGGATCTAACCGAGAAGCCTTCCAGGCAGGATACAAACCAAAGAAAAGTCCTACCCAAAAGGTAAAGTGAAGAGCTACCGCAATCGCTTCCCAAGATAAAATAGCTTCCCATCGATCTGCCATAGGAAGAAAATGGTTAAGAAT
>JAYRIK010000262.1:0-3533 GCA_041906865.1 Candidatus Auribacterota bacterium | reverse complement strand
TCTAAAACCGGAAGCATGGGAAACCCAGCCTTAGAATAATCTTCTCGATAAAGTCCTGCCAAGCTTAAAAAATGAGGTAATTGCCAAAGAAAAAGAATCGCAAATAGAAGCCATGCTCCCATTTGAATCTCATTTCTTACAGCTGTCCATCCCATCATTGGAGGGATGGCACCAGGAATTGCCCCTACTAAGGTACACAAAGAGGTTTTTGATTTAAGAGGGGTGTAAATAAAAAGATATGTGAATAACGTAAGAGCTGCCAACATGCAGGTTAAGAGATTCACAAAAAAAGCCAAATGCAAAAGTCCTAAAATAGAGAGAAAAACACCAAAAGCCAATGCATGATGATCTTGAATACGACGATCAGGAAGAGGTCGATGAACCGTACGTTTCATTTTTGCATCCACCTCTTTTTCTATAAATTGATTCAAAGCACAAGAGCCTGCAGCAACAGCAAAGGTGCCCCAAAGAGTATTCAAAAGATGGACAAGATTCCAGGAGTTGCCTTTCGCAGCAAGACAATACCCTACCAACGTTGTAACTAAAACCAAGGAAGTGAGTCTTGCTTTTGATAGTTCTAAATAATCTGAAAATTTACTTTTCATAATGAAGCGTCAACTTGTTGAGAGACTATAGGAATAGTTCGTTTAGAAAATCCAAATTCCTGAAGCTCCACAGACTCACACTCATGAGTGCTATTCCTATGTCCGTGAGTTCTTTCTTTAGCTAAGACTGGAGAGCCAGTCCCCGGAGAGGAATCCACGGAAATTCTTCCGTGGATTGCCTCGTAGCGGGATCGATAAGACCAAAGCGTCAGGACCAAACTCGTTGCAAGCATTAAAGCTCCAAACGCCAAATGAGCAGAAGTTAAAATCACTTTTACAGCTTGAGGTTGAACAAAATCTTGTGTCATCACTTTAGAGATATAAGAGCTCAAGCCTAATAAAAGTTGAATCATTAAAAGACTGATTAAAAAAAAGGCCAATTTCACAAATCTCTTTTCTGAAGAAAAACCTTTTAAAATAAGTCTCACCAAAAAAAGAACAACAAAAATGACTCCTACCGCTCCTACTACATGCATCCATAAACCTTTTCCACTATGGCGAAAAAAAGCGCCCAGCAAAATCTGAATATAAATCATAAGAGTTGTTAAAACTGCTCTTGAAGGTAGATAAACTTTAAATTCAGAAGACTTTTCTGAATTTACGTCTGATTCATTAAGCCAAGACCTAGAAGTAAATAAAACCAAGCTCACCGTTAAACAAAAAAAGATTTCGGCCAAACCTGCATGACTAATGGAAATAACATCAGGCAAAAGTAAAATGACCGTCAAACCGCCCAAAAGTCCTTGCATGACGACTACACCCAAGGCGGTGATTGCTAAATATCGAACCCATTTTCGTGGTTCTTTTAAAATGAACCAGAGGGCCTGAACCAATGCCAAAAAGCCCACGCATGTTGCAATGATGCGATGTCCATGTTCATAAAGAATGCCTCCGATCATGGGAGGGAAGTATTGACCATATGCTAAAGGCCAATCAGGAACGGCTAATCCTGATCCTGTACTGGTCACCAACGCTCCTGCGCATAGAAGTAAAAAGGTCGAGACAGCTGTAAAAAGAGCAAAACGGTGAAGCCCTTTTTGATAGATTGCTTCAGATTGCAAACAAGACGTCTCTTGCTTTTTCATTTTCATGTTCTTTCCAAGATAAATTTGCATCGAATGTCTAATAACTAAGGTCTGTCCTGTGGCAACCAATCTTCTTTGGACTCTGGGGAGCTATATTCATAAGGGCCTCGATAAACTGTAGGAATTTTCTGAAAATTTAAATGAGGTGCAGGAGAAGGAAGTGTCCACTCTAAAGTATTGGCTTGCCAAGGATTATTCGGAGCTTTCTTTCCAGCAAAAAGACTTCCAATGAAATTAATCACAAAAGGAATTTGACCTAAGAAAAGACAAAATGCACTAATAGAAATCAAAAGCTGAAGAGGCTGAGTCCCTTTTAAAAATTCATACTGATGATAATCATAAATACGCCTTGGCATTCCATTGATTCCTAAAATATGCATAGGGAAGAAAGTAAAATTATAAAAGACAAACGTTAACCAGAAATGAATTTTACCTAATTTTTCATTTAACATTCGTCCAAACATTTTTGGATACCAATGATAAATTCCAGCAAAAATCCCAAAGAGGCTTCCACCAAAAAGAACATAATGAATGTGAGCAACAACAAAGTAAGTATCATGCAAAAAAACATCTACCGCTGTGGCGGCCAAAAAAATACCACTTAACCCACCGATGACAAACATCGTCACAAAAGCTAGTGCATTAAGCATGGCAGTGGTAAAACGAATCTTCCCCCCCAACAATGTCCCAAGCCAATTAAAGACTTTGACTCCCGTTGGCACAGCTATCAACATGGTCGAAATCATAAAGGTCGTACCCAACATTGGATTCAGACCTGTAACAAACATGTGATGAGCCCAAACAATAAATCCCAAACCTGCAATCGCACCAATCGCATAAACCATGGCATGATATCCAAAAAGAGGCTTGCGAGAGAAAACAGAAAGAATGTCAGACGCAATTCCCATGGCTGGAAGAATCATAATATAAACCGCTGGATGAGAATAAAACCAAAAGACATGTTGCCAGAGAACTGGCTGCCCTATGCCAGCTGCGAAAAATGTCGTTCCTAAAACACGATCTAAAAGAAGCATGGCCAAAGCTGAAGCTAACACCGGAGTCGCCAAAAGAACAAGAATCGCTGTGATAAACATAGCCCAAACACTCATAGGCATTCTAAAAAAGCCCATGCCTGGGGCACGCATATTGATAATGGTCGTAAGATAATTAAAGGATCCCATGATTGAGGAAAAACCAAGAATAATCAAGCTAACGAGCCAAAGTGTTTGACCTCTTGATGCAATCACGCTCACAGGAGCGTAAGCCGTCCATCCTGTTGCAGCAGCTCCACCAGGAACAAAAAAACTGGAAACCATGATAAGGGCAGAAATAACAAACATCCAATAAGACGCCGCATTAATTTTTGGAAACGCCATGTCGTGGGTTCCAATCATCAAGGGAATAAGAAAATTTCCAAAAGCCCCGACTAAAATAGCAATGACTACAAAGAAAATCATAAATGTCGCATGCATGGTAAAAATCATGCTGAAAGTCTCTGGCATGATAATACCTATGACAGGAAGTTTAACTCCGGGCCATGCCAACTGCCAACGAATCAACATGGCTAAAAAGCCCCCTGCAAGCATAAAAATAAAGGAGGTTAATAAATATTGAATTCCAATGATCTTATGATCTGTGGAAAAAATATATTTCCGAATGAATCCCATTTCATGATGGGTATGGGAATCACCACTCATCTGCTTTCTCCTTCTTTTCTGAATCTTTTTTCGTCTGGCTTAGCCAGGCCTGAAATTCTTCAGGCGTCTCAATGGTAATAAAACCTTTCATACGATAATGAGCCAATCCACAAAACTCCGCACACACAAGCTCGTAATGGCCCGTT
>JAYRIK010000261.1:0-3613 GCA_041906865.1 Candidatus Auribacterota bacterium | reverse complement strand
CCCGAGATGTCTCTCTTGGGGGGTCAATAATTTGAACTCTTTAAATTCAAAGAAAAATTAACACCAAAAACCCAAAGTAGCTTTATCGATCTCCGTATATAAATTGTATGGAGGTCATATGAAGTTAGAAAAAGAAATGATTAATTGGGTTGTTGATTTTGCAAAACAAGAAGGAAGAAAGCCGTCTTTGTCGGATTTAAAAGATGCAGGATACACAAGAGAGATGGTGAGAACAAGATTTGTTGGACTAGAAGGGTTATTAAATGAAGCCTCAAAATTTGGCTTAAACAAATTTGTTCTTATGGATTCAGACTTTAACGGCGACAATAACGTCGAATCTTTATTGGATGCCCCGTCAAAATATAAACGATTTATTATTTCTACTGCTGAATCTGGAAGCAAGGTTAATTTAAACTTTTTAAACTCACTAAAGAATTATGCAAAAAGAAATTCTGCCAAGTTACTTATAATCCCTCTTGGGTCTGACTGGACAGAAATTGACCCAGCTCTTAAGGGTGAAACGTTTGTTTCGATGGATGTAAACCTCAATAATAACGTCCTCATTTCTTCCGTTCAACTAAACGCAAAATCATCAAATCCAGCTTCATCTCTTTCAAGGATAGGAAACAGAAGCCAAAGTATAGTTTACGGAGCAACTAAATTGAGTAAAGAAGTTGTTGCAACACCCGGTAAGCACCCTCATTTAATCATAACCACTGGAGCTGTCACTGTTGGGAACTATAAAAAGGCTGGTTCAAAAACAACCTCATTTTCAAAAAATGATTGGCTGGCAACAAACGAGCACGAGCTTTCTGCGATTGTTGTTGAAGTAGTTGATAACACATTTTTCCATCAGAGAGAGCTTGTAGCAGATGTAGACGGATCAATTGTTGATATGAGCCCCAAAGGCGCTTTCAGGTATCATAAAGATGGAAAGGTGTCGAAGGAGTTGGCTGTTGCAATGTCTGTTGGAGATTGGCATTCTGGAGAAACCTCTGAAGCTGCTTACAATTCATTCCCCCAGATAAGTAAATTGTCTGGAGCGAAAATGACATTCCTCCACGACGTTCTTAGCTTTGGTCAAATTTCTCATCATGACCACGGAAAAGAAATAACAAAAGCAATTAAGGCGGAGTCTGGATCGTTGGACTTTAAAAAAGAAATTAACCGACTAGCAAATGACCTTAATATGTGGAAGCGATTTTCATCTAAATTGATGATCGTCGAAAGTAATCACGACAAGCACTTGGATCAAAGCATCGAATCTGGAGCTTTTTGGGAGGACTTGTTTAATAGAAGACATTATTTAGAACTGGCGCTTGCAATGCTTGACGGGAAAGACCCGCTCAAGGAAGCGCTTTCTCGATACGCAAAATTTAACTTAGTTGGGGTTGAGTTTGTGGGTCCAAATAATCCAGTCATTCTTAATTCAAAATTTGGAACTTTAAACTTATCGTCCCACGGCCATGAAGGCGGCAATGGAGCGAAAAAGGCTGGAGCAAAGTCTTTGTTCCAGTCAATCGGATCGGCAGTTACTGGCCACACCCATACTCCACGAATCTATCCAGGAACAAATGGCGGGATGTGGGTTAATGGAACGTCTACGTGCACAGACGGGGAGGAAGTCCCTCCGTACGCAAAAGGAAATGTTGCATCTTCGTGGCTAAAAACGAGCACTCTAGTTTTTCAAAAAAATGGGGGAAAGTTTTTAAGGCAGCAAATCACGCTGATGCCAGACGGAAAATGGCATTTAGATCAGGGGAAAATTAAAGACGTCGAAGACAAGATTTTTAAAAGCGAGGTCAAAAAATGCGCCTAAAATATAAAAAACTAAATGGCGGAGCAAAAATATATCCGCCAGCAAAGTTAGGTGATGCCGGATACGATCTTGCGGCAACATCGGTTGATTTTGAAAAGAATTCTTCTGGAGAAAGAATTTTAGTTTACGGAACTGGTTTGTCGGTTGAAATCCCCCCAGGATACGTCGGCTTGCTATTCCCAAGGTCCTCCGTCTCAAAACTTCCACTTCAGCTTGCTAATTCTGTTGGAGTAATCGACTCAGGTTATCGTGGCGAAATCAAACTTAAATATGTTGTAAGAGACTCAAGGCCTACGGCAAATGCGGTTTATAAAGTGGGGGACAAAGTCGGACAATTGGTTATCGTCCCATTTTTAAACGCTGAACTCGAAGAAGTTAATGAATTAAGCGATACAGAGCGCGGATCTGGTGGCTTTGGCTCAACTGGAAAGTAGCTTTGTTATTTTCCGTATATGTATTGTATGGAGGGTTTATGTCTAGGATCTCTGCTGATTTAAGTGATTTTTGTAATTATAACTACTCGGTTGCCAATAAATACATTTATTTGGGTGATACTGAACATGATGGCGTTGGCGAGCGAATGGCCGAGATTGCGATAAAAACAATACACATGATCGACCCAATTAAACCCAAAAAGAAGATAACTATTTTTTTGAATACTGGCGGCGGAGAAACAAAACACGGTGTTGCGATCTACGATACAATTAAATTGTGCAAGTCACCTGTAGAAATAAGAGTTTTTGGATCGGCGGAGAGTATGGGGGCCGTAATCCTTCAGGGGGCGACAGATCGATTAATCTCTTTTAATTCAACTTTAATGCTTCACTATGGATCATCATCAATTTCAGGAAAGCCAAAAGAAATTAGAGCTTGGCAGAAAGAATATTCGCGACAGGATGAATGGATGCTTAGGCTTTTTCTTGAAGCAATTAAACAAAAGAATCCGAACATTGATTCGGCTAAAATTCATTCAATTTTAAGTACGGATACAATCTTTACTGCAGATGAGGCTCTTGAAATAGGACTGGTGGATGGAATCATTCTTCCTGGCGGTAAGATTGAGCGTAAAAAAGACAAGAACTCAAAGGCAAAAAAATGAGTCGAAGATTTTTTGCAAGCGACCATCATTTTTACCATTTAAAGATAATAACTCATTATGGAAGAAGTAAGTTCTCTTCTTTGGAAGAGATGCATGAGACTATTATTTCAAACTGGAATAAGGCTGTTAGGCCAAAAGATATCGTTTATTGCGTCGGGGATTTTTCTTTTGGTAATTTTGAAAAGACAAGGACTATTCTGTCAAGGTTAAACGGGCGAAAATTTTTAATTAGAGGCAATCACGACAAGTTATCAACACTTGAGTATCTTAATGCTGGATTTGAAGATGTGTCTGGTGAGCTCCATATGACTTTAAGTTGCGGTGAGCGCGTTTTGATTAAGCACTACCCCTATGATATTAGCCCAATTAAAAAAATGTGGAAAAAAGTTACTCGGACGCTTGGTTCATGGAGAGATTATTATCTGTTCTATCCGGTTGATAAGGGTTATTTTTTAATTCATGGCCACACTCATGGCGGACAACGAATACGAGGTAGGCAGATAAATGTTACTCAAGAGTGCTGGAACTATCACCCGGTATCTGAGGCTGCAATCTGTAATTTAATTAAAACTCAAAAAGAATCATCTTTTATTATTAAGATTAAGAAGATTGTTAAGGTTTTTTTGCTTAAGAATTTTCGCATGCCAAAAAAGTAAATTTTTGCTCATTCGCCAATGATATTAATATTATACATT